>NZ_JBFUKA010000054.1:0-32319 GCF_056401085.1 Nocardioides sp. P4_G4 | reverse complement strand
ACTACCCGGGCAGGGACGCCGCCAGCCGGCCGGCGAGCTCCAGCGCGCGCCGGGCCAGGGGCTCGACGACCTCGCGGTCGGCGGGGACGAGCCCGACCCGGGTACGCCGCTCCAGCAGGTCGTCGACGTCCACCGCGCCCTCGTGGGTCACCCCGAACACCAGCTCGGCCAGGGTGACCGGCACCCGGTCCGAGGCGGGCGCCAGCAGCTCGGCGTCGTCCAGTCCGGTCCGCCGCGCGGTCTCCAGGACCAGTGCGGCGTCGGTGCCGTAGCGACGTACCAACCGGGGCGGTAGCTCGAGCCGCGCGAGCTCGTCGCGCGGCGCGGCGCCGAGGAGAGGCGTGGTCGCGGTGACACAGGGATCGGCGCTCAGGCCGGCGTGGGCGACGGCCGCGTCGACGGCGTCCTGGGCCATCCGGCGGTACGTCGTGAGCTTGCCGCCGACGACCGTCACCAGGCCCGTGGGCCCGGTCAGCACGGCGTGCTCGCGGGACAGGTCGGAGGTGCGGCCGGCGCCGGCGTCGAGCAGGGGGCGGAGGCCGGCGAAGGCGCCCACCACGTCGTCGCGGCGCAGCGGCCGGGCGAACGCGGCCCMCACCACGTCGAGCAGGAAGCCGATCTCGGCCTCGCTCGGCTCCGGCACGTCGGGCACAGGCCCCTCGACGGGCTCGTCGGTGAGGCCGACGTAGACGGTGCCGTCGGGCTGGGGGAGGACCAGCACGAAGCGGCTGGTCTCCCCCGGGATCGGGGCGGTGATCGCGACGGAGAGGCCGGGCAGCGTCTCGGCGCGCAGGACCAGGTGGGTGCCGCGGCTGGGCCGCAGGGTCAGCTCGGTGGCCAGCTCGCCGGCCCAGACGCCGGTCGCGTTGACGACCGCGCCGGCGGTGACGGTGCGGAGGGCGCGCGTGCACTCGTCGCGCAGGTCGACGCGGGTGCCGGTGGCGGCGGTGACGCGGACGCGGGTGCGGACGTGGGCGCCGTACGACGCCGCGGTGCGCGCGATCGTGGTCACGAGCCGGGCGTCGTCCTCGAGCTGGCCGTCCCAGGACAGGAGGCCGCCGCGCAGCCCGTCGCGGCGCAGGGCGGGCGCCATCCGCAGTGCCTCGGTGGCCGAGACCCGGCGCGGGGCGGGGAGGGTCGCGGCGTCGGTGTGGGCCGAGATCCGCAGCGCGTCGCCGGCGCGCAGCCCGAGCCGGGTGAGCCCGGCCTGGCGGCGCGAGACGCTCGACATCAGGGGCACCAGCATCGGCAGCGGCCGGGTGAGGTGGGGGGCGGTGACCTCCATGAGGACGCCGCGCTCGACCGCACTCTCGTGGGCCACGCCGACCTGGCCGTGGGCGAGGTAGCGCAGGCCGCCGTGGACGAGCTTGGAGGACCAGCGCGACGTACCGAAGGCGAGGTCATGGGCGTCGAGGGCCAGCACGGTGAGGCCGCGGGTGGCCGCGTCCAGGGCGACGCCGGTGCCGGTGATCCCGAGTCCCACGACGACGAGGTCGACGTGCTCGGGGAGGTCGTCCAGACCGGCGCGGATGCGGGTCATCGCGGACTCACGGCGCCAGCACCCGGGCGATGACGATGCGCGCCTCGGCGTAGAGGTCCTCCTCGCTCACGTCGTCGTCGACCATGGTGTGCCCGCTGAGCACGAAGCCGTGCGCCGCCAGCACCAGCGAGCGGGCGATCACCGTCGGGTGCCCGGCACGGATGGTGCCGTCCGCCTGGCCCGTGCGGACCGCGTCCTCGATCAGCGCGAGGATCAGGTCCTGGGAGCGGCCGCGCCGGTGCAGGAGATAGGGCAGGAGCAGCTCGGGGTCGAGCTCGACGATGCGCACGAAGAGCTCGTTGTCGCGCAGGGCGTGGACGGTCCCGAGGATCCGGTCGGCGATGTCGAGCGCCGGGTCGCTCGCCGCGACGATCCCGGCCCACTCGCGGGTCATCAGGTCGCCGAGCAGCTGGGGCATGTCGGGCCAGGTCCGGTAGATCGTCATCCGGGAGACGCCGGCGCGACGGGCGACCTCGGTCAGCGTCGTACGCCGCCAGCCGACGTCGAGGATGCACGCCCGGGCGGCGTCGAGGTACGCGTCCTGCGGGCCGGTGGGCGTTCCCGAACCGTTGTGACGAAGTGACGACATGTGTCACAGTGTAACTCATGACGCCCGAGATGCACCCCCAGCGCTGGGGAGACCCGGCGGCCGCCGCCCCCCTCCCCGAGTCGGCCCGCGGCCTCGTCGAGCTGGCCTTCGGGCCGCTGACCGATGCCTCCGTCGAGTGGGACGGGGCATCCTCGCTCGCGGGTGCGCCCCTCGACCGGCTCGTCCTCGACGGGTTGCGCGCGGTCGTCGGCGCCGAGCACGTCCTCACCGACCCGGCGACCCGCGCGCTGCGCACCCGCGGCAAGTCGACGCCCGACCTGCTGCGGGCCCGGGCCGGGGACCTCACCGACGCCCCCGACGTCGTCGTACGTCCGGCCGATGGCGTCGAGGTCGAGGCCCTGCTGGCCCTGGCCGTCGAGCACCACCTCGCGGTGGTGCCGTTCGGGGGAGGCACGTCGGTCACCGGAGGTCTGGTCGCGCGCCGGGAGGGCTTCGCCGGGGTGGTCAGCCTCGACCTGGTGCGCCTCGACCGGCTGGTCGCGGTGGACGCCGAGTCGATGACCGCGACCCTCGAGCCGGGACTGCGCGGACCGCAGGCCGAGGCGTTGCTCGCGGCGCACGGGCTGACGCTCGGGCACTATCCGCAGTCGTTCGAGCACGCCTCGATCGGGGGCTTCGCCGCGACCCGGTCCAGCGGCCAGTCCAGCGCGGGCTACGGCCGCTTCGACGCGCTCGTGGTCGGCCTGACCGTCGTGACGCCGTCGGGCGTGCTCACGCTTGGCTCCGCCCCCGCCAACGCCGCCGGGCCGGACCTGCGCCAGCTCGTGCTGGGCTCCGAGGGGACCCTCGGGGTGATCACGTCGGTCACCGTCCGGGTGCGCCGACTCCCTGCCACGAAGGTGTACGACGGCTGGCGCTGGCCGTCCTTCACCGCCGGGGCGGACGCGATGCGCACCCTCGCGCAGGCGGGGCTGCTGCCGACCGTCGTCCGGCTCTCCGACGAGACCGAGACCGCGATCAACCTGGCCGACCCCGGCGCGATCGGGGCCGGCGGCGACGCGGGCTGCCTGATGGTCGTGGGCCACGAGGGCGAGCCGGAGGCGGTCGCCGCCACGCGCACCGCCGTCGCCGCGGTGCTCACCGGGCTGGGCGGGACCGACCTCGGGGAGGAGCCGGGTCGGGCGTGGGTGCAGGGCCGCTTCCACGCGCCGTACCTGCGGGACTCGCTGCTCGACGTCGGCGTGCTGGTCGAGACGCTGGAGACGGCCACCTTCTGGTCGAACCGGCAACGGCTCTATGACGCGGTCAGGGCCGCGCTCGTCGGCACCCTCGGGGACGGTGCCCTGGTGCTGTGCCACGTGTCGCACGTCTACGAGACGGGCTGCTCGCTCTACTTCACCGTCGCCGTCCGCCAGGGCGAGGACCCGCTCGCCCAGTGGGCGGCGGCCAAGGCCGCGGCCAGCGACGCCATGATCGCTGCCGGCGCGACGATCACCCACCACCACGCGGTCGGCACCGACCACAAGCCCTGGCTGGCGCGGGAGATCGGGCCGGTCGGGGTCCAGGTGCTGCGCGCGGTCAAGGAGTCGCTCGACCCCACCGGCGTGCTCAACCCCGGGGTGCTCATCCCGTGAGTCCGTCCTTCTCCTTCCTGGTCAACCCGGCCTCCGGCGGCGGGGCGGCGCCCGGCGCGGTCGTGCCGGTCGCGCGGCGTCTCCGGGACGCGGGCGCGACCGTCGAGGTGACCTACTCGCCGGGGCCGCGGGCCACCCGCGACCTCGTGGCCGCGGCCGTCGCGCGCGGCGACGTCGTGGTGTCGGTCGGGGGCGACGGCATGCTGTCGTCGCTGGCCGGCGAGGTGGCGCGGCTCGGTGGGACGCTCGGGATCGTGCCGGCAGGTCGGGGCAACGACTTCGCGCGGATGCTCGGCCTGTCCGACGACCCGAGGGCGCAGGCCGACCTCCTGCTGGCCGGCGTGACGCGTCGCGTGGACCTGGTCTCGTGGTCGGTCGACGGCTGCTCGCGGGTGGTGGCCGGCTCGGTGTACGCCGGGGTCGACGCCCGGGCCGCTGAGCTCGTGGACCGGCTCCGCGGGCTGCCCGGACCGGTGCAGTACCCCTGCGCGGCCGTGCGCGCCCTCGCGTCGTACCGTCCGGCGCGGTGCCGGGTCGTCGTCGACGGCGTGGTCGGTGAGTACGACGCCGCGACCGTCGTCGTCGCCAACTCGCGCTTCTACGGCAAGGGGATGGCGATCGCGCCGGCCGCGCGCCTCGAGGACGGCCTGCTCGATGTGGTGGTGGTCGAGGCGGCCTCCAAGCGGGCGCTGATCCGGTCGCTCCCCAAGGTGTACGCCGGCCGCCACGTCGACCTGCCCGAGGTCACGGTCCTGACGGGCGCCCGCGTCGAGCTCTCCGCCGACGCCCGGGTGGCCGTGCCGGTCGGGGGCGACGGCGAACCGCTCGGCGTGCTGCCCACGCTCGGCTCGCCGCCCGCCGAGGTCGCCGTACTGCCCGGAGCGCTCACCGTCATCGCCTGACCGCGAGATGGCACGGCTGAGGTGTCAGGAAGTGCCCGCTCGGCACGTCTGAAGTGCACGAACGCGCCCGGTCAGCGGAAGGACCAGACGAGCAGGTCGGTGTGGTCGATCGCGGTGACGACCCGACCGCCCGGGTCGGTGAGCCGCGCCGCGTCCCCCTCGGTGAGCCGGGCCGCGTCACCCTCTCCGAGCTCGACCGCCCCGGTCGCGGCGAAGACGTGCAGCAGTGGGGAGTCGGGGAGGGCGATGGACTCACCGGGCGCGAGACGGGCGACGCCGAGCGTCGCGCCCGCCGTACGGATCGGCAGCCCGCCCGAGCCCGCGACCGGCACCAGCCCGCCGCCCTCGAGGTCGACGGCCCGCTCGTGGTGCACCGGCGCGCCACCGGGCTCGTCGGGGCGCACCCACGACTGCACGAAGCGCGTCGGACCCGACGCCGGGTCGGCCACCTCCGCGTGCCGGATGCCGGAGCCCGCGCTCATGGCCTGCACCGAGCCGGGGCCGATCGGCGAGGTGTGGCCCGCCGAGTCGGTGTGCAGCAGCACCCCGGACAGCACCCAGGTGACGATCTCCAGGTCGCGGTGGGGGTGGTCGGGGTAGCCGCCACCGGGCTGGAGGAGGTCGTCGTTGTGACAGACCAGCGGACCGAAGCCGAGGTGGGCCGGGTCGTAGTGCGGACCGAACGAGAACGAGTGCCGGGTCACACGGTCCGCCTCGTGCGTGGAGAACCTCGACCATCCGGCGTACACCGCGACTCCCATGCCGATATCTTCACAGTGTGACGAGTGATCCGCCCGGGTCCTTCCCCCTCCTGCCCCCGGGTTTTCGGTTCGGGACCAGCACGGCCGCCTACCAGATCGAGGGTGCGGCCTCCGAGGACGGCCGCGGACCCAGCATCTGGGACACCTTCACCGCCGAGCCCGGTCGCGTCTCCGACGGCTCGACCGGCGCGGTCGCCTGCGACCACTACCACCGGTTCGAGGAGGACGTCGCGCTGATGGAGGCGCTCGGCGCCCCCGGCTACCGGCTCTCGCTCTCGTGGTCGCGGATCATGCCCGACGGGCGCACGGTCAACGAGGCGGGGCTCGCGTTCTACGACCGCCTGCTCGACTGCCTCGTCGCCCACGGCATCAAGCCCATGGTCACGCTCTACCACTGGGACCTCCCGCAGGCCCTCGAGGACGAGGGCGGCTGGCTCAACCGCGAGACCGTCGACCGCTTCGCCGAGTACGCCGCCGTGGTCGGCGAGCGCTTCGTCGACCGGGTCGAGCACTGGATCCCGGTCAACGAGCCCAACGTCGCCTCCCTGCTCGGCTACGGCCTGGGCATCCATGCGCCCGGTCGGACCCTGATGTTCGACTCCCTGTGGGCCTCGCACCACATGCTGCTCGGGCACGGCCGCGCCGCCATCGAGCTGCGCAGGCAGGGGGCGCAGAGCATCGGCTGCGCCAACAACCACGCGCCCGTGTGGCCGGCCTCCGACGACGACGCCGACGTGGGCGCCAGCAAGATCTACGACGGGCTGTGGAACGGGATGTTCCTGGAGCCGATGCTGCTCGGGCGCTACCCGGTGGACCTGGCGCCGCTCCTCGACGGGCTGGCCGAGCCGGGCGACATGGCCACCATCCGGCAGCCGCTCGACTTCTACGGCGTCAACTACTACAACCCGATGAAGATCGCCGCGGCCCCCGAGGACGCGGACCTGCCCTTCGAGCTGCGCGACGTCGTCGGCCACCCGACCACGGACCTCGGCTGGCCGGTCGTGCCGGACGCGCTGCGGGAGTGGCTGATCATCTTCCGCGCCCGCTACCGCGCCGCGCTGCCACCGATCATGATCACCGAGTCCGGGTGCGCCTACAACATGGGTCCCGACGCGGACGGCGTCGTCGACGACCAACCCCGCATCGACTACCTGCACGCCCACCTGACCGCCGTCGCCGAGGCGATCGAGCGTGGCGTCGACGTCCGTGGCTACTACTGCTGGTCGCTGCTGGACAACTTCGAGTGGGCCGAGGGCCTGTCCCAGCGCTTCGGCCTGGTGCACGTCGACTACGACACCCTCGCGCGCACGCCCAAGCGCTCCTTCCAGTGGTACGCCGACCTGATCGCCGCCCAGCCCGGGAGCGGGCCCGCTCCCCTATAGGGTTCGACGCATGTCGAGTCGCCGGGTCGTGTTCGTGGTCGGATCGGGCCGCAGCGGCACCAGCACCATGAGCGGCACGCTCCAGACGCTGGGGCTGCACGTGCCGCAGCCCGAGGTCGCCGCGGACGCCACCAACCCCAAGGGCTTCGGCGAGCCGCAGTGGGTCGTCGACCTGCACACCGAGCTCCTCGCGCGCAGCAACGTCCAGGTCTCCGACGCCCGTCCGCGGGCCTGGCTCCAGGCCGGTCGGCTGAGCGGCGACCACGCCACCCGCGAGCGCGTCACCACCTGGCTGGAGTCCCAGCTCGCCGAGCACGACGAGCTGGTGGTCAAGGACCCGCGCGCCGCCTGGTTCCTCGGTCTGTGGCGGGCGTGCGCCGACCGCTGCGACGCGACGTCGTCGTACATCACGATGCTTCGGCCCGTCACCGAGGTCATCGGCAGCAAGAAGCAGTACTACGACCAGCGCCAGGGCGACGTCACCCGCACGGCCGCGTGGGTCAACATGATGCTGCACACCGAGCGCGCGACCCGCGGCGAGCAGCGCCGCTTCGTCCGGTACGCCGACCTGCTGGCCGACTGGACCCAGCCCGTCTTCGCGATCGGCGAGGCCTTCGACCTGACCGCGGTCAAGACGGCGATGGCCAACGACATCGCGCAGGTCCACAGGTTCATCGATCCCTCGCTGCGCCGGGTCACCCTCACCTGGGACGACGTCCAGGTGCCGGCCGCGCTGCGTGAGCTCGCGCAGGAGACGTGGGAGGTGCTCGACGGCCTGGCCGAGGAGGGCGGCGACACCCCGGCGGCGCACGAGGCCAGCGACCAGCTCCGGGTGGCCTACGGCGAGATGTACGCCGACGCCGAGGCGTTCGCGCACTCCACCACCCTCGCCCAGCGCCGGACCGCCGCCGCCGAGGCCCGCCGTGAGGTCGAGGCCGGTCACGCGGACGGTGGGTCCCGCAGCGTGGCCGACCGGGTGCCGCACTCGGTCCGCGCGATCGTCCCGGAGGGCGCCCGCCGCGGCCTCCGCAAGGCCCTGCGCCGGGAGCGCTGAGGAACACCCGTGCCGCCCACCACGCCGGACATCCCCTCCCTCGAGGGGCTCGCCGACTACGACGTCACGTGGCCCTGGTCGCGCGGCGAGCGCCCGGCGCCCGGGCTCACCTGCGTCTTCCGGGTGCGCAACGAGGCCCGCAACCTGCCGTGGGTCCTGCCGCCGATCCTCGCCGCGGTCCAGCACGTGCTGCTGGTCGACAACGGCTCGACCGACGGGACGCTCGAGGTCGCGGAGTCGATCGCCGCCGAGCTGGGCGCGAGCGACCGCTTCACCGGGCTCATCTATCCGCACGCCGTGGCCCGCGCGGGCGGCGAGCACCTGGCCACGCCCGCCACGTCGGTGCACTCGCTCACGCACTTCTACAACTGGTGCTTCAGCCACGTGGGGACGTCGTACTCCATGAAGTGGGACGGCGACATGGTGCTCACGCCCGAGGGCGCGGGCATCCTGCGCGACCTGGCCTGGCAGCTGGAGACCACGCAGACCATCGTGTCCATGCCGCGGCACCCGCTCACCGTGGTCGACGAGCGCACCGGCTGGCTGGACCTTTCGCTGCGCTTCCTCGAGCCGTGGGTCTATCCCATGGGTCCGGACTTCACCTTCGTGAAGGCCTTCGACTGGGAGCTGCGCGAGTACCCCGCAGGAGTCGAGCGCCTCGTCCTCCAGCAGGGCCTGTGCGTGGAGGTGAAGTGGCTCGACGCCGACGAGTACGCCCACTGGCGCACCGAGGGTGTCGACTTCACCCACACCCGGCTCTACCGCAAGCTGCGCGAGTTCGAGGTGGACGAGGCGATCCGCTCGGGCCGCGCCGAGGAGCTGGGTGGCCTCGTGCGCGTGGAGGCACCCGAGGGCGTGCACATCATCGACCACGTCACCCGGACCTGGCTGCGCCAGCAGCCGCGTCCGCTGGTCACCCACAGCCTCCCCGCCTCGCTGCGTGAGCGCACCGCGCGCGCCCCCTCGACACCCGTACGACCTACGCACGAGCAGGAGGCCCGGCGATGAGCGTGTCCTTCTCCGGCCATCCCCTCGACGGCTTCACCTCCCCCGAGCCCCTCCTGGTCATCGGTGACGACGCGTCCGCCGCCGACCTGGCACCGGCCGGTGCCACGTTCACGACCATGGCAGGCACCACCGACATCGGCCGCGGCTGGAAGTCGGTCCTGTGGATGACCGCGGACCGCGCCTCCCTGCGGCGACTGGCCTCCACGATCAGCAGGGTCGGCCAGACCAAGGTCGTCGCGCTCTGGCTCACCGACGCGACCGAGCCGCTGGTCCTGGTCCCGCGTCCGGAGTGGCCGCCGCTCACCTCGCTGATGGCGCGGGAGGCCGGCCGCGGAGTGCTCACCGTGGTGCGCTTCGCGCAGCCGATCGGCGCGCACGTGGTGCTGACCGAGCTCGCTCGACAGGCCGTTCCGGGCGTCGACACCGCGCACGGGGGAGTTGTCGTCGCGTACGCCGGCCGCGAGCCCGCCGCGGGGCTCGACGTGCGGGCGCAGCGGTTCGAGACGGCGGAGGAGGCCGGGGACGACGAGATCGTGGTGCCGGCCGACGTGGTGGTGACGGGTTTCGAGGCTCGCTCCGCTCGCACCTCGACCACCGAAGTGCCCGTGCACCCCGTCATCGACCGCGCCCCGACCGTGGTGCGCGACCCCGGCCTCGAGCCCGTCGACGAGATGGTCGTCAACCCCCGCGGCTGGAGGAAGGAGTGGACCGAGCCGGTCCGCGACCTCGCCCCCGACCAGGCCGTCACCGAGGCCGCGATCTCGGCGCTGCGCGACGTGCAGGGCCTGCGCGTGGACCTCACCACGGCCGACCCGCAGACCGTGGCCAACCTCGCCGCCGCCGGCGTACCCCTCCTCGCCACCGGCGAGAGCCCGGCGCTCGGCGAGACGCTCAGCAAGGCACTCGCTCACACTCCCGACCTCGACGACGCGCTCGCCCGCGAGGAGCACAGCGTCACGACCCGACGCGCCGCCCTGCTCGAGCACTCCACCGTCGCCTGGCGCGGACGCCTCGCCCAGCGCGCCGGCATCAGGCACGTGGCACGACCCCAGGTCAGCGTCCTGCTGACCACCATGCGCCCCCACCAGCTCGACTTCGCCCTGCGCCAGCTGGCCCGCCAGCGCGACGCCGACTTCGAGCTCGTCCTGGCCACCCACGGGTGGGAGGCCGACGAGGCGCAGGTGCGCGCCGCCCTGCCCGGTCGCGACGTCGTCCTCGTCCCGCGCAGCCAGGACACGTTCTTCGGCGACGTGCTCAACGACGCCTTCACGGCCGCCTCCGGCGACGTGCTGCTCAAGGTCGACGACGACGACTGGTACGGCCCGCACGCGATCGTCGACCTGCTCCTCGCGCGCCGCTACAGCGGGGCCGACGTGGTCGGGATGCCCAGCGAGTTCGTCCACCTCGCCGAGCTCGGGATCACCACCCGCCGCAACCACCCGACCGAGATCTTCAACCGCTTCGTGGCCGGCGGGACGATCATGGCCGACCGCGAGGTGGTGCGCAGCGTGGGCGGCTTCCGGCCCGTACGCCGCTTCGTCGACGCCCAGCTCCTCAGCGGGATCGAGGCGGCGGGCGGCCGGATCTACCGCACCCACGGCCTCGGCTACGTCCTGCGCCGGCTCGCCGCCGGCCAGCACACGTGGCAGGTCGAGGCCGACTCCTTCCGCAAGGACGGCATCGTGGACCGCGAGTGGACCGGCTTCCACGCCAGCCGCGAGCTCGAGGCCGACGAACGGGACCTGCCGTGAGGCAGCCCGTGTCCCGCCGCGCCGACCAGCCCGTCGTACGCCGCAACGAGTGGGGCGTCCTGGCGCCTCCCGCCGTCGGGGCGTGGAGGCCGACCCGCACCGTGACGGTCGTCGTCCCGGCGTACAACTCGCACCGCACCCTCCCGCACGTGCTCGCCGGCCTGGCCGCGCAGACCTATCCCGCGCACCTCATGGAGGTGGTGGTCTCCGACGACGGCAGCACGCCCCCGGTCGAGCTGCCCGAGGTGGTCCCGGACAACACGCGCGTGGTGCGGGTCGCGGAGGGCTGGGGCTGCGCCGGCGCGTGCGAGGTCGCGGGCCGGGCGAGCGAGGGCGAGCTCCTCTACTTCGTCGACGCCGACATGCTGCTGTGGCCCGACCACCTCGAGACCCAGCTGCGCTGGCTGCACGAGGTCGACTACGCCGTGGTGGCCGGCACCAAGGCCTTCGTCGACCCCGAGCGGCTGCTCGCGCAGGACCCGGCGACGACCCGCGACCAGGTCGCCTCCGGGGAGGTCGCCACCCTCTGGGACTGGGACACCGCCGAGCCGCACAAGTGGGTCGACGGCATGTGGCGTCGTACCGACGACCTCACCCAGGCCGGCCCGCGCGCCTTCCGCTCCTTCGTCGGCGCGACCTTCGCGCTCTCCCGCGACCTGCTGGACGCGGCCGGCGGTTGGGACACCACCCTGCGCCTCGGGGAGGACATGGAGCTCGGCCACCGCCTCGGCGAGGCCGGCGGGATCCTGGTCCCCGAGCACGCCGCGAGGTCGTGGCACCTCGGCCGCTCGCACGTGATGGAGCGCCGCGACCAGGTCAACCGCTACAACGACGCCTACCTCGCCAACCTGGTGCCCGGGATGCGGCCCAAGCGCAACGCGCGCGGCCGCCGCTACGAGACGCCGTACCTCGAGGTCGTCCTGGCGATGAGCGGCGACGCCGACGAGGTGATGGGCTGCGTCGACGCCGTCCTCGACTCCAGCCTCGACGACCTGCGCGTGCTGGTCACCGGCGACTGGGCGGCCCTGCACGAGGAGCGCATCCACCCGCTCGCCGACCCGCTCCTCGAGACCCGCGTCGTGCACCGCTCCTACCGCGACGACCAGCGCGTCGCCCTGGTCGGTGACGTGCCCGAGGGCCGCACCCGGTCCAGCCTGCGGCTGAACCTCGACTCGCCCGCCCTCGCCCCCGCCCCGGGTGCCCTGCTCGCCCTGGTCGAGGACCTCGAGCGCACCCACGACGGCGCCCTGGTCATCGAGGGCGTGGGCCGTCTCGAGCGGGTCGCCGCGGTGAGCCGCGCCACCTGGCTGGGCCTCGGCACCTCGGACGAGGCCCTGGACCGGGTCTACGGCGTACGCCGCCTCTCGGCCGCCGACGCCGGCTTCGTCGCAACCTCCGAGCGCGAGGTGCCGCGCTACGACGGCAAGCTCAAGAAACCGGTCCCCTCCGAGCTGGGCGCCGACTCGGCTCCCGCGGCGCAGGCCGAGCAGGAGGCGGACGAGCCGCACCACGAGAAGCGCGGGCTCTGGAGCCGGCTGCGCTGACCGCGCCTGACCGCGCCTGTCCGCGCCCGACCGTGCCCGCACCGGGCTCCCGACGTCAGTACCGCCCGGCGCGCCGCAGCCCCGGCGGCCTGCCGTCCGGATCGTGCACCAGGTCCAGCGGCAGCCAGGCCCACGACCGCGCGGCCCGGGACAGCGCAGTCACGGGCAGGGGGCGCAGCCRCCCCGGCGGGCGTCTCCCCGACCTGCCGCCGTCGTGCCAGGCCTGGAGCCGGGCCGCAGACGCGGCGTACTCCTCGAACATGCCGGCGGGGTCGAGGCAGTCGGCCATGGTCTCGTGCAGGCCGGCGTCTGCGACCGCCGCGAGTCGGTCGAGGTGCTCGGCGGCCAGGGTGAGGCGAAGGTCCCGGGCGTAGGACTCGTCGAGGACGACCGCGGTGAGCTCCGAGTCGTGGGTCCAGGACCGGCGGCTGAAGTTGTCGGAGCCGGTGCTGGCCCAGGTGTCGTCGACGAGACACACCTTGGCGTGGACGTAGACCGGCGTGCCCGCACGGTTCTCGAGCCCGTACGCCGCCACGCGGTCCGGCGCCATGTCCAGCAGACGGTCGAGGCCGCGCGCGCGACCGAGCATCTGCGGCACCCGGTTGGCCCCGGCGAGGTCGGGGAGGAGCGGGATCACCACGATCAGGTGGAGCCCGGGCTCGGTGCGCAGGCGGTCCTCGAAGACCCGCGCCACGTCGTGTCCCCAGAAGTACTGGTCCTCGACGTAGACGATCCGCTGGGCCTGCCCGATCGCCTTGGCATAGCCCCGGGCGACACTCCGCTCACCGTCGCGGGCGAACGGATAGTGGCCACGGAGGCGCAGGTCCGGGTAGGTCCGCAACAGCTGCACCACGTGATCGCCGGCCGGCGGCGGGGGCGGTCGCTGCTCCGGCAGTCGATCCGGCCTCAGGGCCAGCCGACGCAGCCTGTCCGCGACCCGCCGCCACGGCGCCCGTGACAGCGGCGCCGGGTCCTCCCAGCGCTCGCGGAACACCGTCTCGACGTCGTGCACGGCCGGCCCCCGGATGGCGACCTGGACGTCGTGCCACGGCGGGTGCGAGCCGTACTCCTGCGTCAGCGCCTGCGGCTGCGCATCACCGTCGTGGTCGGCGTCGTCACGCCGACCATGGGCGAGGTCGATCCCGCCCACGAACGCCACGTCCCTCACGGGGTCGTCCCGGTGCCGGATGACGACGAACTTCTGGTGGTGGGACCCGCCCGCGCGCACCCGCATGTCCAGCAGCGCCTCCACGCCGCGCCGGCTCAGCTGCTCCCCGAGGTGGCGGTTCTCGGTGGCGAAGAACCCGGTCTGGTCGAGGTGCGAGCGCCACACCAGGCCCTTCACGTCGACGCCCCGGGCGTGGGCCCGGCCGAGGACCTCGACGACCTCGCTGCCGGCGTCACCCGTGAGTCGCTCGTCGCCGTCACCCTGCCAGTCGGTGAACAGCACCAGGTCGCCCTCCCGGGCCGCCTCGACGGCGAGGTACAGCGCCCGGAAGTAGACCGCTCCGTGGACCAACGGCGTCACCAGGTTGCCCTCCGACCAGGCGTGGTCCCCGGCGTGGCGGGCGTCGAGCCGGGTCTGCGGGTGCCGCGCTCCCGTTGGGAGAGCAACCACTGCCCGGCCTCCACCATGCAGTCAGTATGCACTCGGCACGGTGTCTGCTCAGTCCGCCCAGAATTCTCGCAGGACCCCGGTCGTGAGGGGATGGTCCTGCACGCGGTGCCCGGCCCCGTCCACGATCCGGTGGGTGGCGCCCAGGACGCCGAGCGACTGCGCCGTGTCCTCGTACAGCGCCCTCGACCCCCCGGTGAGGACGAGGGTCCGCACCGGGAGCCCCGCCTCCGGCCGGAGGCCGACACCCCACGGAGGCTGGAGGTCGCGGAGCCGGCCGACCCGGACCTCGTCCTCTGCGCTCCACGAGGGGTCGGGCTCGAAGCCCATGGCGGCCGCGAAGCGCAGCGAGAACTCGCGCATCGAGACCGAGGGATCGTGCGCCACGTCGAACACGGGTGTCATGTCGCAGACGTGTGCCTCCACCGCCGGTCGGCCGCGAGCGAGGTCGAAGGACGCCGGCTCGAGCAGGGCCAGGGACAGAACCAGGCCGGGCTCTCGCTGCGACGCGAGGATCGCCGCGTTGGCGCCGTACGAGTGGGCCACGAGGTGCCCGCCGCCGGTCGAGGACAGCATGTCGAGGATGCGACGAGCGTCGCGCGCGGCCGAGTCACCCCCGGGCCCTCGGTCCAGGAAGTGCCAGCCGACCTCTGCATCCTCGGCCTGGAGCGGCCAGGCAGACGTGCCGGACTTCCCGGCACCGTGGACGAAGACAGCGGCGACCACGGCCGTCAGTCCGAGCCGAAGAGGTCCCGCGTGTAGACCCGGTCGGCGACGTCGGCGAGCTCGGGCACCATCCGGTTGGCCACGATCACGTCGGCGTCCCGCTTGAAGGCGTCGAGGTCGCTGACGACCTCCGAACCGAAGAACCGGCCGTCGGCGTCGAGGTGCGCACCGCCGATCTCGGGCTCGTAGACGATGACCGGGATCCCCTTGGCCTTGATCCGCTTCATGATCCCCTGCACCGAGGACTCGCGGAAGTTGTCCGACCCGGCCTTCATCAGCAGCCGGTGCACGCCCACGACGCGCGGCTTGCGGTCGAGGATGTCGAAGGCGATGAAGTCCTTGCGGGTCGTGTTGGCGTCCACGATCGCGGTGATGAGCGTCTGCGGGACCTCGGAGTAGTTGGCCAGCAGCTGCCGGGTGTCCTTGGGCAGGCAGTAGCCGCCGTACCCGAAGGACGGGTTGTTGTAGTGCGTGCCGATGCGCGGGTCGAGCCCGACGCCGTCGATGATCTGCCGCGTCGCGAGCCCGTGCGACAGCGCGAACGAGTCGAGCTCGTTGAAGAACGCCACCCGCATCGCGAGGTAGGTGTTGGCGAAGAGCTTGATCGCCTCGGCCTCCGTGGGTGCGGTGAACAGCGTCGGTACGTCGTCCTCGTCTGAGCCCTCGACGAGCAGGGCGGCGAAGCGGCGGGCCCGGTCGCTGTCCTCGCCGACCACGATGCGCGCGGGGTGCAGGTTGTCGTGCAGGGCCCGGCCCTCGCGCAGGAACTCCGGGCTGAAGACCACGTTGTCGGTGCCGAGCCGCGCGCGCACGTCCTCGACGAAGCCGACCGGGACCGTGGACTTCACGACCATCGTCGCGTCGGGCGCGTGCCGCACGACGTCGGCGATGACCGCCTCGACCGAGGCCGTGTTGAAGTAGTTGGTGACCTCGTCGTAGTTCGTCGGGGTCGAGATGATGACGTACTCCGCGCCGGCGTAGGCCTCGGCGGGATCGGTGGTGAACGTGACCGCCAGGTCCTCCTCGGCGAGGAAGCGCTCGATGTCCTCGTCGTGGATGGGGCTCTTGCCCGCACGCAGCGTGTCGATGCGCGACTCGTCGAGGTCGAGGCCGACGACCTGGTGGTGGCGGGAGAGGAGCACGGCCATGGACAGGCCGACGTACCCGAGTCCGGCGACGGCGATCCTGGTGGGTTGCGTGGTCACGCGGCGCATTCTGCCCGAGTCACGCGCCCAGCGCGGTGGCGGTGCGGCGAACGATCTCGGTCAGCCGCTCCGGCGAGGTGGCGATGTTGAGGCGCACGTGCCCGCCGGTGCCGGGGTGGTAGTCGTGGCCGGGGGAGACCTTGATCCGGCCCTTCTCGAGGATCACGGCCGCGGGGTCCCAGTCGTCGCGGCCCTCGGGCGCGTAGGCGCGCAGGTCGAGCCAGGCGAGGTACGTCGCCTCCAGCGGCCGCATCCGGGCCAGCGGCAGGTGCTCGGCCAGGAGCTCCGCCAGCAGGGTGCGCTGCCGGCCGAGCCGCGCGCGCAGCGCCGCCAGCCACGGGTCGCCGTGGGTGTAGGCCGCCACCGCGGCCACCACGCCGAGCGTCGACCAGGAGTCGTTGCGGGCCATCGGCACCGAGAACAGCCGGTCGCGGGTCGCGTCGTCGCCGGTGACCAGCTGGGCGCACTTGAGCCCGGCGGTGTTGAACGCCTTGGACGCGGCGACGACGGCCACCGCGTGGTCGGCGGTGCCGGGCAGGGAGAGGTAGGGGACGTGCTCGGCCCCGGGCAGGACGAGCGGAGCGTGGATCTCGTCGCTGATGACCCGCGCCCCGTGCGCGGCGACGACGTCGCGGATCCCCTCGAGCTCGGCGCGGCCGAAGACCCGTCCCCACGGGTTGTGCGGCTGCGTCAGCAGCAGGGTGCGGGCCCCCTCGGTGAAGAGCCGGTCGAGCCGGTCGAGGTCGATCCCGGCGCGGTCGTCGTCCGGGTCGACGACGAGGTCGCGCCGCTCCCGCCCGGTGATCGCCGCGACGTCGAGCTGCGGGCTGTACGCCGGGACCGGCATCACCATCGGGCCGGGGTCGGACAGCACGTCGAGGGCGAGACGCACCCCGGCGGTGACGTCGACGACCGGGATGACGTGGTCGGGCTCGACCCGGTGGCCGAACTGCCTCCCGGCCCACGCGGCGTACGCCCGGCCGAGCTCGCCACCCGTCTCGAACGGGGGGTATCCGGTCTGTCCGGCGGTGATCGCAGCGTGCAGGGCGTCGGTGACGACGTCCGCCAGTGCGTAGTCCATCTCGGCCACCCAGGCCGGGATCACGTCGGGCTCGACGGTGCCCCACTTGAGGACGAGGGCGCGGCGCGCTTCGGCGTCGGTGAGGTCGCGGATCACTCTCACGACCCTAGGCGGGCCGGTCGCGTCGGCGCTCCTCCTCCGGCTCGGAGCGTGTCTCGTGGCCGGGCCCGAGGCCGTGGGTCAGTGCCCACAGGACCGCCTGGGAGCGGCTGTCGGCGTCGATCTTGCGGTAGCAGGACCGCACGTAGGACTTGACCGAGTTGATCGACAGTCCCATCCGCGTGGCCACGTCCGTGTTGGACAGGCCGCCGGCGATGAGCGACAGCACCTCCGCCTCGCGCGCCGTCAGGCCCTGGTCCTGACCCACCCAGGCGGTGCCGTCCTGCGTGCCCCGGCGATCCGGCGCCACCACCACGCGGCCGGTCTGCACGGCGTGCAGGGCGGTGACCAGCTCGGAGGCGGTCAGCGCCTTCGACAGGTAGCCGGACGCGCCCTGACGGATGAGGTCCCCGGCCAACCAGGGCTGGAAGTTCCAGGTGTGCACGACCACCTTGCCGATCCTCCGATCGGCCAGGAGCTGCGCCACCCGACGCTGGCCCTGGATCGTCGCGACGGTGTCGCACAGGACGATGTCGGCGGACGAGGACGACAGGTCGACGAGCTGGCAGCTGTCACCGTGGGCCTGCAGCATGGCGGCCACGCCGCGTACGACGAGCTCGTCGGCATCGACGAGCGCAACCTTCAGCACCATCGAACCAGAAGTCCTCTCCTCCACGAATATCGCTTTACATCGTAAACCGATTGGGCCGTACGCGGAAGACTCGGGCTGGGAGCCACGCCGGTGGGGCGACATGCGGCTGTCGCGCCACCGGCGTGGCGAGGTGTCGCACGCTTCCAGCCGGGGTGCGGGTCGGGCCGGAGCCACCCACACTCGCCAGTCGCAAACCCGTCGCGCAGGGCGGCGGGTCCCTCGAGAGGTGGCACGAGGTTAGACGATCCGGACGGATCCGCGCCAGCAGATCTCACAGATCGGAGGACCTTCGGGTCTGG
The DNA here is from genome assembly GCF_056401085.1 of Nocardioides sp. P4_G4. Lineage (NCBI taxonomy): Bacteria > Bacillati > Actinomycetota > Actinomycetes > Propionibacteriales > Nocardioidaceae > Nocardioides > Nocardioides sp. P4_G4. The sequence continues at coordinate 14,516 of NZ_JBFUKA010000054.1, read as the reverse complement.
TCGCGCCGCGACGCCCCGCCGTACGTTGCGGACAGGGCAGCGGCGATCCGGTGCACCAGCGATGCGAGGGAGTGGTGGGCATGGACGAGGACGTGGTGACCGAGCTGTCGGCGGCCGAGTGCTGGGAGATGCTGCGCGAGCAGGAGTTCGGGCGCCTTGCCTTCCGGCTGGTCGACGAGGTCCACATCACCCCGATCAACTACGCCGTCGACGGCGAGACCCTCCTCTTCCGCACCGCCGAGGGCAACAAGCTGCTGTCGGTCGCGATGGGGTCCGAGGTGGCCTTCGAGATCGACCGGTACGACGAGGAGTCCGCGCGCAGCGTCGTCGTACGCGGGTCGGCGCGTCTGCTTCCCGAGGACGAGGCACACCGCTCGGAGAACGTGCCGCTGCGGCCGTGGGTGCCGACGCTGAAGTACAACGTCGTCGAGATCGCCCCCCGGGTCGTGTCCGGACGGGCGTTCTCGCTGGCCCGTCCGTGGCTGCACCTGCGCCCGCACGACTGACGTCTCGGCGCGACGGGCGAGGTGGTCGTCTCGCCACCGAGGGGTCGTGCGCGCCTCGACCTGCTCCAATCCGTGGGCCGGTGTGTCTCCGAACACATCGCACCCTGACCCGCCCAAGGGTCTCGGGCTGCCCGAATCGGCCGCATGCCCCACCGCGGTCCGGGCCAACACAAGGAGTAGTTGCTGATGAACCGCTCACGACCCACCAAGCGGCAAGGGGCAGTCGCCCTGGCCTGCACCGGAGGAATGCTGGCAGCAGTCGGCTTCGCCGGTCTCGGGCCGCTCGCCGCCACCGCGTCAAGCCACCGAGAGGCGCCGCTCATCTCGGGGACGCCGCAGTACGACACGACCGACCTCTACGCGTTCCGCAGCCCGGAGAAGCAGGGAACGGTCACGCTGGTCGCCAACTGGCTGCCCTTCGAGGAGCCGGCCGGTGGCCCGAACTTCTACAGCTTCGCCACGGACGCGCAGTACGACATCCACGTCGACAACAACGCGGACGCCAAGCCCGACCTGACGTTCCGGTGGACCTTCAAGGACCACTACGTCACCAAGGACACGTTCCTGGCGGCCACGGGTCCGGTGACCTCGCTCAAGGACAAGAACCTGAACTTCTACCAGACCTACAAGCTGGTCAGGATCTCCAAGAGCGGCAAGGTCAAGACGATCGTCAACAACAAGCGGGTGGCGCCGTCCAACATCGGCAAGGCGTCCATGCCCGACTACGCCGCGCTGCGTGCTCAGGCGACCACGATGCCGGAGAAGAACGTCAAGTCCTTCGTCGGTCAGGCCGAGGACCCGTTCTTCCTCGACCTGCGGGTCTTCGACCTGCTCTACGGCGGCGACCTCTCCGAGGCCGGGGACGACACCCTGGCCGGCTTCAACGTCCAGTCGGTCGCCCTCCAGGTGCCGAAGCGCTGGGTGGCCAAGAAGGGCAACGCCAAGAAGAACCCGGTCATCGGCACGTGGTCGACGACCCAGAAGAAGTCGACCAACGGGAAGTACGTCCAGGTCTCGCGCCTCGGCAACCCGCTGGTCAACGAGGTCGTCATCCCGTTGAAGCTCAAGGACGGGTTCAACGCCTCCCAGCCGACGCAGGACGTCGGGGCGCTCAAGTACGTCACCAACCCCGAGCTGCCCAAGCTCGTCGAGTCCGTCTACGGCATCGACGCGCCGAAGACCCCGCGCAACGACCTCGTGTCGGTGTTCCTCACGGGCGTCAAGGGACTCAACAAGGCCAAGGGCAAGGTGACGCCCAGCGAGCAGCTGCGCCTCAACATGTCGACCCCCGTCACCGCGGAGCCCAACCGGCTCGGCGTCATCGGTGGCGACACGCAGGGCTTCCCCAACGGCCGACGCCTCGGTGACGACGTGATCGACATCGCGCTGCAGGTCGTCGAGGGCGAGCTCGTGGGTTCCGCCAACGACCTCGGTGACGGCGTCGACGCCAACGACGCCGCGTTCAGCGGCACGTTCCCGTACCTGGCGCTCCCGGCCAGCGGCAGCAACGCCGACCCGCACCCGTCCACGGGTGGCTCGGCGAAGCAGTCCGCCGACACGGGTGGTCTCGTGCAGGGCATCCTGCCCACCCGTCAGAACTCCTTCGCGTTCGTCGGTGTGGGGCTCCTGGCCATGCTCGGCGGCATCGGCGGCGCTGCCCGCCAGAAGCGCAAGGACTGACCCTCCCCACCAGCCCGACCGCGCGGCGTGTGTGTCGCGCGGTCGGGCTGCACCACCGCTCCACGTCGAAAGGACGCCCCATGCGCAAGAGTCTCACCGTGATCGGCATCGGCCTCGTGCTCAGTGTCTCCGGCGGCATCGGCGTCGCGACCACGTCCGGTCCTGAGGCCGTCTCGCCGGCCGCCTCCGTGACCCGAGTCGTGCCCGACTCGGGGCAGGACCTCACGGCCAGCATCGTCGCGTTGCAGGACACCCTGCGGCGCGTGCCCGGCGACCACGCGTCCTGGGCCAACCTCGCGGTGGCCTACGTCGAGCAGGCCCGCGTCACCGGCAACGCCACCTACTACACCAAGGCCGACGAGGCCGCCGCCCGGTCCTTCGAGGTCGAGCCGGACGAGAACTTCGCCGCCCTGGCGGCCCGGGCCGCGATCTCCTCGGCCCGCCACGACTTCTCGGACGCGTTGGCGAGCGCCGACGAGGCGCTGGCGATCAACCCGCGCGACCTCGGTGCGCTCGCGATCCGGGTCGACGCCCTCAACGAGCTCGGCCGGTACGACGAGCAGCTGAAGGCCCTGCGCACCGCCGACCGGCTCCAGCCGAGCACGGCGGTCGCGGCCCGCTACTCCTACGCCTACGAGCTCCGGGGGGACCTCGACCGTGCCCTCGGCATCCTGCGCCGCGCGGCCGCCGCCGGCTCGCGCGCCGACAAGGCGTACACCCTGACCCTCGCCGCGGACATCCTGCGCAAGCAGGACCGGCTGGCCGCGGCCGGACGCCAGCTCGACATCGTGCAGGAGGCCGTGCCGGGCTACCTGCCGGGGCTCGTGTCCTCCGCCCGTCTGCAGGTCGCGCGCGGTGATCTCGAACGCGCGGTGGAGACCTGGCAGGACGTCGTCGCCCGCCAGCCCCTGCCGGAGTACCTCACCGAGCTCGGTGAGCTGCTCGAGCACCTCGGTCGGTCCGACGAGGCCGACGCCCAGTTCGCCGTCGTGCGCACCACGATCGAGCTGCTCGACGCCAGCGGCGTCCGCACCGACCTGGAGACCGCGCTCTTCGAGGCCGACCACGGATCGGCCGACCGGGCCCTGACGCAGGCGCGCGCCGAGTGGCGGCAACGCAAGAGCGTCCACGTGGCCGACGCCCTCGCCTGGGCACTGCACCGCAACGGTCGCGACCGCGAGGCGCTCGAGGCGACCCGGGCGGCMACCCGGCTCGGCTCGCCGGAGGCGAAGTTCTGGATCCACCGCGGCACCATCGAGTCGACGTTGGGGATGACGGGCGCAGCCCGGACCCACCTGCAGCGCGGGCTCGACACCGACCCCGGCCTGTCCCCGTGGCAGCGCAACCGCGCCCGCACGGCCCTCTCCCGGATCGAGGGAAGCCGATGAGAGCCCTCGCGCGTCTCCTGCTCGCCCTCGGCGCCATCGCCGTGAGCCTCTTCGTCACGGCCGCCCCCGCATCCGCGCACCCCCTCGGCAACTTCACGGTCAACCGCTACACCGGGATCCTCGTCTCACCCACCGGCGTGCAGGTCGACCACGTGGTCGACCTCGCCGAGATCCCCACGGCCCAGCTCGGCCGGGCGATCGACGACCTGCCCGCCCTGGCGCAGCGCGAGTGCTCCACCACTGCCCGTGGGCTGGAGCTGCAGGCGGGCGGCACCGCCGTGCGCCTGACCCTCGAGGACGCGTCCGCCTCGCTCGGTGACGGCGAGGGCGGTCTGCCGATCACCCGGATCTCCTGCGCGTACTCCGGAGCCGCGGACGTCGGCGCCGGCCAGATCACCTTCCAGGACACGACCGCACCAGGATCGGTGGGGTGGCGCGAGGTCACCGCCGTCGGCGACGAGATGACCCTGACCAGCTCCGACGTCCCGAGCGAGAGCACGAGCGACCGTCTCACGACCTACCCCCAGGACCTGTTGCAGTCCCCGCTCGACGTCACCTCCGCCACGCTCGTCGTGTCCCCGGGCGGACCCTCCGGCGTGCTCCCCGGCACGCAGGACGACGGCCCCACCGCCACCAGCGGCAGCTGGCTCTCGGCCCGCGCCACCTCGCTCCTCGGCGAGAGCGGTTGGATCGCCGCCTTCCTCGCCGTCCTGGTGGCCCTCACCCTCGGCGCCACGCACGCCCTCTCGCCCGGTCACGGCAAGACGGTGATGGCGTTCTACCTCTCCCAGCGCGGCGACAACTCCGTGCGCTCGGCCTTCGCAGTGGGCAGTGCCGTCACCGCGGCGCACACCGGCTCGGTGCTCGTGCTGGGCGTGCTCGTCTCGCTCAGCAGTGCCTTCGTGCCCGCCCGCATCTATCCGTGGCTCACCCTCGCCACCGGCCTGCTCATCGTGGGCCTCGGGCTCTACCTGCTGGCCCGACTCCGCACGGACGGCGGCCACGGCCACGGCCACGGCCACGGCCACGGTCACGGGCACGGCCACGGCCACGGCCACGGTCACGGTCACGATGACGCCCCCGCCGCTCCGGCGCACGACCACGAGGACGACCAGGACGACCACTCGCACGACCACTCGCACGACCACGACCATGCGCCGGCCGGATCGGTGTCGGTCGCGACCACGCCCGCCGTCGTACACGCCCCTGCGGAGGCCGTGACCGCGCCCGGCCGCTGGAGTGTCGCGGTGATGGGCCTGGTCGGAGGCCTGGTGCCCAGCCCGTCGGCGCTGCTGCTGCTCCTCGCCGCGGTGGCCGTGGGGCGAGCATGGTTCGGTTTCGTGCTGGTCCTCGCCTTCGGCATCGGGATGGCCGCCTCCCTGGCCGCGGTGGGCCTGCTGGCCCGCGACGTGGTGACCAGGCTCGAGCGGTTGGCGCTCCAGCGCGGCTTCCTGGCCGGCAAGCTGCGGACCTTCCTGAGGTACGGCGCCGCGCTGGGCATCTGCGCGGTCGGTGCCGGGGTCGTCATCCGCACGCTCATCGGGTTCTGACGAGAGCCGGGTCACAGATTCTTCGTCGATCTCCCATCCGGAACGCGGCGTCGCGCCGAACGACTGTTGTTGCACATCGAGTGCAACAAGGACCGGGAGGTCACTCATGCACGTTCCCGACGGATTCCTCGACGCACCGACCTCGCTGGTCACCGCGGGCGTGGCGGCCACCRCTGTCGCCATCGCCCTGCGCGGCGCGCGGCGCGAGCTCGACGACCGGGTCGCACCCCTCGCCGGGATCATCGCGACCTTCGTCTTCGCCGGCCAGATGATCAACTTCCCGGTGGCGGGGGGGACCAGCGGGCACCTCATGGGGGGTGCCCTCACGGCCGTCCTCGTCGGCCCCTACACCGGTCTGCTGTGCATGACGGTCGTCCTCGTGGTCCAGGCGTTGCTCTTCGCCGACGGCGGCATCACCGCCCTCGGCACCAACGTCGTGCTGATGGGGGTCGTCGCCGTGGTCGTCGGCTACGTCGTCTTCCGCGGTGCACTTCTGGTGCTGCCCAGGCGGATGTCGATGGTGGCACCGGCCGCCGCGCTCGGTGCCATCGCCTCCGTGGTGGCGAGCGCCGCGACGTTCGTGCTGCTCTACTCCGTCGGCGGTGTCGTCCCGATCCCGTTCGACACGCTGCTGTCGGCGATGCTCGGCGTGCACGTCCTGATCGGGATCGGGGAGGCCGTGATCACGTTCATGGTCGTCGCGGGGATCGTGTCGGTGCGCCCGGACCTCGCGCACGGTGCGCAGGGGTTGCTGGCCGCCCGCGAGCTGGAGACCCGGACGGTGTCGGCATGAGGAGCGTCTCCACGCGCACCGTGCTGCTGACGGGCCTGGTCATCGCGCTGTTCGTCGCCGGCGCGGTCAGCCACTACGCCTCGGTCAGCCCCGACGGGCTCACCAGGGTCGCAGGGGACCTGGGCTTCACGTCGGCGGAGAAGGTCTCCGACGGCAGCCCGCTCGCGGGCTACGAGGTCGCCGGCGTCGACCACTCCCGTCTGTCGGGTGGTCTGGCCGGAGTGCTCGGCTGCCTGGTGGTCCTCGGGCTCTCGTCCCTGCTCCTCCGCCTCCGACGCTCGACCGGGCCGGCCCCGGTCCGTCCGCGCCACCGGAGCGAGTGATGGGCGCCCCCCACGGACACCGGCTGCACTTCCACGGCCACTCCCCGCTCCACCGTGCCCCCGCCCACCTGAAGGTCGCCGGCCTGGTCTGCTTCATGCTCGTCGTCGTGGCGACCCCGCTCGTGTGGTTCCCCGCCTTCGCGGCGTACGCCGTCGTGCTCGGTGTCCTGGTCGCCGTGTCCGGCGTGCCCGTGCCCTACCTGGCGCGACGCATGGTCGTCGAGACCCCGGTGCTCGTCTTCGCCGCGGTGCTGCCGTTCGTCGCCTCCGGCACCGTCGTCCAGGTCGCCGGGCTGTCGCTGAGCGTGCCGGGCCTGGTCGCCGCCGCCGGCCTCGTCACCAAGGCCACCCTCGGCGTCCTCGCCAGCCTCCTGCTCGCCGCCACGACCGATCCGCGAGACCTCCTCGCCGGGCTCGAGCGGCTCCGAGTGCCCTCGCAGCTGGTGCAGATCATGGGGTTCATGGTCCGTTACCTCGACGTCGTCACCGACGAGCTGCGCCGGATGAAGACCGCCCGCGAGTCCCGCGGGTTCACGGCCCGCAACCCGCGGCACTGGCCGGTTCTCGGGCGTTCGGTCGGAGCCCTGTTCATCCGCTCCTTCGAGCGCGGCGAGCGGGTGCACCTGGCCATGATCGCCCGCGGCTACGACGGCAGTGCCCGTCAATGACCGCCCCCGTCCTCGACCTCGAGTCCGTGGCCTTCGCCTATCCCGACGGCCACCAGGCGCTGTTCGGCGTCGACCTGCACGTGCACCGTGGCGAGCGGGTGGCCGTCCTGGGGCCGAACGGTGCCGGCAAGACCACCCTCGTGCTGCACCTCAACGGCATCCTCATGCCCGGCCGGGGCACGGTGAGCGTCTCGGGACTCCCGGTCGTCCGGGAGAACCTCTCCGAGATCCGCCGTCGTGTCGGCATCGTCTTCCAGGACCCCGACGACCAGCTCTTCATGGGGAGCGTCCGCGACGACGTCGCGTTCGGCCCGCGCAACCTCGGGATCCGTGGCCCAGAGCTGGACCGGCGCGTGATGGCAGCGCTCGACATGGTGGGCATGGCCGACTTCGTCGACCGCCCGCCGCACCACCTGTCGTTCGGCCAGCGACGCCGCGTGGCCGTGGCCACCGTGCTCGTGATGGAGCCGGAGGTCATCGTGCTCGACGAGCCGAGCTCGAACCTCGACCCCGCGTCCCGCCGCGAGCTCGCCGACATCCTCACCGGCCTCGACGTCACCTTGATGATGGTCACGCACGACCTTCCCTACGCCCTGCAGCTGTGCCCCCGGGCGGTCGTTCTCTCCGACGGCGTCATCGCTGCGCAGGGTCGGACCCTCGACATCCTCACCGACGAAGCACTGATGGGGTCGCACCGTCTCGAGCTGCCCTACGGTTTCGACCCCCGCAGGTGCTGACTCCTCAGGTGGTGCTCCCGCGCCGGTGCCGACCCGCACTGTTGGCCGGCCCCGTTAGGTTGCGGGCATGGGATTCATGAAGAAGGCCGGCGCCCTCGGGGTCGCCAAGATGGTGTTCGACGAGGCACGCAAGCCCCAGAACCAGGCGAAGATCAAGCAGGCGCTGCAGCAGATCAAGGACCGCCGCAACCAGGGCCCCACGCGCTGAGCGTGTAGGCGCACGGACGTCCGGCTCGTGCTGCTAGCGCGTCCGGGGCAGGGCCTCGAGCACGACGTCGGCAGCGTGCAGTGAGGCGACCATCGCGGCCGCGCACCCTGCAGCGAACGCCGCGCCGCAGAAGGCCAGGATCTGGCCCTCGGTCCAGCCGGTGAGGTCGGCCACGGAGCCGATCGTCGGACGGGTGTGGGGCATGACGGGCTCCGTTCCCGGCGCGGATGCGCCGCTGGCTGCTGGGAGAGCCTCCTCGCCGAGATCGCGAGCCCTCGAGACTCCAGCGTGCGCCGGCCCGGCGTCCCGCGCCTCCCCCTCTGTGGGTGAGTCGCGGTCCAGCGGTGACGCCGCGTCACCCGTTCACGGGAAAACCGCGCAGGGGTCACCCGGGTCCGGCGGCGGTGCCCGAGGCTGTCGGCCGGAGGCCCCCATGACCGTCACCATCACCCACCCCGGAGCGGGACTGCTCGCGCCCGCCCTGGACACACTGTCCGACGTGGTCGCCGGGGACTGGGCGGCCGCCGCGCGCCTGTGCGCCGTCCGGCTCGACGACCTGACGGCCTGCGAGCTCGACCTCACCGTGGTGGCCGAGCGCGCCGGTGTCGTCCGGACCCCCCGGCACCCGTACGGCTACCGCGTGCACCACCGGTTCGTGGTCGTGGACGAGCACCCTGCCATCCTGGCCGCGGCCCTCGACCTCTACGTGAAGCTGTGGGCGGGGCAGTGGGACACGATCGAGCAGGTCGCCCCGATGCGCTCGCGCCCGGTCCCCGGGTGGCGTCCGCTCGAGCTGCTCGACGCCCGGATACGCCACCAGCTCCCCGACACCTGGTCGGGCCGGCCGTACGCCGCGCAGTCCCTGTTCCTCGCGCCTCCCACGGCCCGCCTCGCGCACCACGTCCTCACCGAGCTCGAGGGCGGAACCGCCCGGAACCACCAGTACGAGGTGCCCGCCGGGCCGGCCGCCGTGCACGTCACCTGACCCGGCTCCCTAGGTGCCGAGCTAGGTGCCGAGCCGCTCGTCGACGAGCGTGACGATCGGCCAGGCGCCGCGCGAGGTGTTCGAGACCACCGTCCAGGTGGTCGCGGTCGAGGGCTGGTGCAGGCTGGTGAACGAGACACCCGCGTCGGACCCCTCGAGCCAGGCGGTGTCGCCGGTCGCGCCGAGGTGGAAGCCGAGGCCGTAGCGCCGGGACTCCTCGGGCCAGTCGCTGTGCGGTCGCAGCATCTCCGCGACCGTCGACGGCGAGACGATGCGGCCCGCGAGCAGCGAGGCCCAGAAGGTGTGCAGGTCGGCGACGGTGGTGAACGCGCCGCCGTCCCCGCTGCCGAGGACCGGCAGGTGCAGGACGTTGCTCCGCAGTCCGTCCACGGTGAGGTAGCCCCGCGCCGCGTCGCCGGGGAGCTCGTCCAGGCGCAGGAACGCGGTGTCCGTCATGCCGGCGGGCTCGCACACCAGCGCGCGGACCAGCTCGTGGAAGTCGGTGCCGGTCGCGCGCTCGGCCAGCAGGGCCAGCACCACGTAGCCGCCGCTGCAGTAGGCGAAGCGGTCGCCGGCGGGGGAGACGGTCGGGTGGTCGTCGAGCGCGGGCAGGAACTGCTCGGTCGTGGCCAGCGTGTGGACCGGCACGGTCATCACGTAGTCGGTGACGTCCGCACTCGACTCGTCGAAGTAGTCGCCGATCCCGGACCGGTGGGCGAGCAGGTGCTCCACGGTGACGTCGTCCGCGATGAGCGGCAGGTCGTCGCCGAGCAGCGACCGGGCCGTCGTACCCAGCGACAGCGTCCCGCGCTCGACCAGCGCCATGACCGCCAGTGCGGTGAACGTCTTGGACCCGCTGGCGATCGCGAACCGGGTGTCGACGGTGTTCGCGATCGCGTGGGCCCGATCGGCGTACCCGTGGGCCACACAGAGCTCGGTCTGGCCCGCACGGTCGACGCGCACGACGCCGGAGAACCCGGTGCGCTCGGCCGTCAGTCGAACCGCGTCGCGCAGGGCCTCGCTGTCGGGCATGCGTCCAGCGTAGGCCTCAGGCAGGTGGGAAGACGCAGAACTCGTTGCCCTCGGGGTCGGCCAGCACCGTCCAGCGCGGCTGGTCCCACAGGTGCGTCGCGCCGCGAGCGAGCAGGTCGTCCACGCGACCCACGACGTCCCAGTGCAGTCGGTTCGGCTCGGTGCGCGGCTCGGGGACGGGCGCGAAGTCGAGCGTCATCCGGTCGTCGACCGCGACGCCGGTGAGGGTCCAGACGTCGTGCTCGGCGTAGTACGTCGGCTCGGCGCCGAACAGGTCACCCCACCACCGGGCGAGCAGCTCGTGGTCGGCGCAGTCGACGCCGATCCCGTGGATGCGGTAGGCCGGCAGCCGGTCGGGGGTGCGCTCGAAGGCGCAGAACTCGTTGCCCTCCGGGTCGGCCATCACCGTCCACCCGAAGCCCGTCCCGGCGGCCGGTGCGAGCACCGTGGCGCCGAGGGCGACCAGGTCCTCGACCGACGCGCAGTCGACGTCGAGGTGGGTGCGGTTCTTCGTCCGGTGAGGGCGGTCGACGGGATTGACCCACAGCGTGTGCCGCGGGGTCGGTCCGTCGAGGCGGGCGGGAGCGCTGCCGTCCCCGACCGCCAGGCCGCTCACCGTGGCCCAGAATCGTGACTGGGTCTCGACGTCCATCGCATCGATGCACAGGTCCTGCCAGGTCACGAGGCTCATGGCTCCAGTAGATCAGGACGGCGGCGTCGGGTCAGCCCGGACGGGACGTGCCTATGCTCGCGACATGACGATCCAGCAGACCACCGAACTCACGAACGCCGCGATGCTGGGCCTGGGGGTCTACCGACCCGAGCGGGTCGTCACCAACGACGAGATCTGCGAGGTCCTCGACTCCGACGACGAGTGGATCCAGAGCCGGTCGGGCATCAGGACGCGGCGCTTCGCCGGCCCGGACGAGAGCCTCATCGACATGGCGACCACCGCTGCCGAGCGCGCGCTCGCCGTGTCCGGCGTGAGCGCCGACCAGCTCGGCTGTGTCATCGTCGCCACCTCGACCCACCCGGAGCACACGCCCGCCTCCGCCCCGCAGGTCGCGACCCGGCTCGGGTCGACGACGGCGGCCTTCGACGTCTCTGCTGGGTGCGCGGGCTTCTGCCACGCGCTCAACCTGGCGTCCTCGATGGTCCGCTCCGGCGCCGAGAAGTACGTGCTGGTCATCGGGGTCGAGCAGCTCAGCCGCTTCATGGACCCCACCGACCGCGGTACGGCGTTCATCTTCGCCGACGGAGCCGGCGCGGTCGTGGTGGGACCAGCGGACGCGACCGGCATCGGACCGACCGCCTGGGGCTCGGACGGCTCGCAGGCCCACGTCATCAACCAGACCCCGAGCTGCCTCGGCGGGCACGGTGACGCGAAGGCCGACCACCCGGTCGTGCAGATGGAAGGGACGGCGGTCTTCCGCTGGGCTCCCTTCGCGATGGCCGAGGTCGCCCACGAGGCACTCACCAGCGCCGGCGTCTCGGTGGACGACCTCGACGCCTTCATCCCGCACCAGGCCAACCTGCGCATCACCCAGACCCTGTCGCGCAACATCAAGCTCCCCGAGTCCGTGGCGGTCGCCACCGACATCGTGGACTCCGGCAACACCTCGGCGGCGTCCGTGCCGCTCGCGATGGAGGCCATGCTGCGCAAGGGCGAGGCCAGGGCCGGGGACATGGCGCTGCTGATCGCCTTCGGAGCGGGCCTCAGCTACGCCGGCCAGGTCGTGACGCTGCCTCCCCACGAGTAGGTCGCCACTCCCAGGCGAACGCGGCGAGCCCGAGCAGCACGGGCCACAGCGCCAGCCGCTCGAGGGCACCGGAGGCCGGACCGTCCCCGGACAGCACGAACGAGACCGCAGCGGCACCGGTCACCGCTCCCGTCGCCAGCAGCGCCCTGGCCAGTCGCGGTCGGTCGTCACGCAGCCGCAGGCCGAGCGCGACCAGCGCGACCGGCTGGGCGACGAACAACGGCGTGGCGGCAAGGGCATGGAGCGTGGCGTCCTGGTCGAGAGGTGCGAGGCCGGTGGCGACCGAGCTGAGCCCGGAGACCACGAGCAGACCCGTGACCCACGGTCCCGCGGGACGCGAGAGCAGCAGCGCGCCGCCGGCGAGCAGGACCCCGAAGCCGATGAACGAGCCGTTCATCAGCTCGTGGCGCGGTGAGCAGTACGCAGGCGCGCAACCCACCTCGCCGAGCTTGCTGACGGAGTCGGCGACGAAGCTGTAGCCGCCCGTGGTCGCGGCCGCCACGACGAGCTCGGTCGCGATGTACGCCGGCCGCGCGAGGAAGGCGACCGCTCCCCATCGCAGCGCCCGGGTACGGGTGGCCGGCTCGGCGAGCAGCGTGGTGGGAGGCACCGGGTCACCGTAGACGCGGTCGGGTCAGGTCCGTGCCATGACGCCGCGGGTCTCGCAGCGGCCTCGCCTAGCGGGGCGGGGTCTCACGGTGTACGTCCATGAACCCGCGATGGGCCACCTCGAACGAGGCGATCAGGTCGATGAGGAGGGTGGACGCGGTCGCAGTCAGGTCGGTGACCTCGTCGAGGTCGCGGACGGTGGTCAGGACCTCGAGGAACAGGTCGTTGTGCACCCGTACGACGTCGAGGAGGCCGACCGACTCCTGCATCGCCCGACGCCCGAGCTGGTACGCCGCCTGGAGCCCGGACTCGTCCCGCCGGGCGAGGTGGCGCAGGAGCAGGGGGGCGTAGTCGAGGCGGAAGCGCTCCAGCGGGTCCGTCACACCCCCAGCCACGCCAGGCCCTCCTCGAGGTCCAGCGCGGTCTGCGTCAGCGGGATCCGTACGCCGAGACGGACCAGTGTCATGGCGACCTCCGGGGCGATGCCGACGACGACGGTCCGGGCGCCGCGCAGCTGCGCCATGTAGGCGAGGTCGGCCAGCGTGCGCGCGGCGAAGGAGTCGAGGACGTCCAGCGCCGCCACGTCGATCAGGATCCCGCGTGACCGGTCCCGTCCCACCCGCTCGAGGAGGTCGCGTTGCAGTCGGACGAGCTGCTGGTCGTCGAGGGCGGCGTGGATCGAGACGATCAGGTTCGGCCCCTGGGACAGGATCGAGACAGGCAGGGGCGCACGGGGTGCTGCGGGCGCATCAGTCGGYATCGGCCACCTTCGAGACCCGGAACCCCAGCTGCCGCTCCGCTTCCTCGATGCCGCCCTGCAAGTCACCGACCGTGTGCATCTTGCTGAGGTCGACCCCGATGGTGACGAGGGTCTGGGCGATCTCCGAGGACAACCCGGTGATGATCACGTCGGCTCCCATGAGTCGGGAGGCCGTGACGGTGTCGACGAGCGAGTTGGCCACGGTCTCGTCCATGTCCGCGACCCCGGTGATGTCGATGACCACCAGCTTCGCCCGGTGCGCCCGGATCCCGTGCAGCAGCTGCTCGGTGAGCTGTTGGGCCCGGTCCTGGTCGAGCACGCCGATGATCGGCAGGATCAGGAGCCGCTCGCGCACCTGCAGCACGGGCGTCGACAGCTCCAGCAGCGCGTCCTGCTGGTCGCGGATGACCCGTTCCCGCTGCTCCACGAAGCTGACGGCCACCGTGTTGGCGATCCGGTTGGCGGCCGGCTCGTACGCGTCGAGCACCCGGTTGAGGAGCTCGAAGTCCTCGCGGTACTTCTCGAAGAGCGAGCGGGCCAGGACGTCGCGCAGCAGCAGGACGATCCCGATGACCTCGTGCGTCTCGACGCCGCGCGGGATGATCCGCTCGGAGAGGTCGCGCGCGTAGTGCTGGAGCGCCCGGACGCTGCCCGTCTCGAGCACCTCGACGTAGTTGTCGTACACCGAGGTCGCCTCGGAGAAGACCTCCTGGTTCGTCATGCCGGAGAGCAGGTGCGCCTCGGTGATCCGCTCGGCCCACTGCTGCCGCAGCTGGGTGCGGTTGTCGCGCAGGTGGGCGACCAGCTCGGGGAGCAGGGTGTCGTCGCTGTGTGCGGGTTCGGCACCGGCCGGGTTGCTGGAGTGATCGGTCATGACGTCCTCGCCTCTCGTGCGCTGCTCGTGGGTAGGTGCTGCTCGGTTCATCGCAACCACTTCTCCATCGTCACGGTGGTCCCGTCGCCGGGGATCGACGTCAGGTGGAACCGGTCCATCAGGCGCTTCGCGCCGGGGAGGCCGAGGCCCAGCCCGTGGTAGGTGCTGAAGCCGTCCCGCAACGCCTCCCCGGGGTCCGCGATCCCCGGTCCGACGTCGCGGGCCACCACGCTGATGCCTCGGCGCCCGTCCTCCGACAGCAGCGAGACCGTCACCACGCCCCGGTCGGCGAACTTGACGATGTTGCGGCTGATCTCGGAGATCGCGGTGGCGATCAGCGTCTGGTCGGACATCGAGAAGCCGGCGCTGGCCGCGACCTCGCGACCCTGCTGCCGGGCCGTGACGACGTCGGCGTCCCGGGACACCGCCACCCGTACGACGCCGTCATCGGCCGGCTGCCCGCGGCGTTCGAAGAGCCGATCGGCGAGCTGCGCGCATGTCGTGCACTCGAGCAGGTGGCCGTGGACGTCCAGCTCCCGCTGGCGCCGCCGGTCACCGCTGGACAGCGCCCGCAGCGTTGGCCGGCAGCGATCCGTCGGCGGCTCGATGCCCTCGGCGGCCAGGAGGTACTCCACCCGCAGGC
>NZ_JBFUKA010000053.1:0-32612 GCF_056401085.1 Nocardioides sp. P4_G4 | reverse complement strand
GTCCCGAGGAGCGCGAAGAGCTGCTCGGCGGCCTCGAGGCCGACCTCGCCGATCTCGTGGCCGAGCGGGGCCCCGGCGTGCTGGGCGACCCCGACGCGTACGCCGCCGAGCTGCGCGCCGCCGCGGGCCTCCCGGCCGCCGATCCGGGGGCGCGCACCCGCGGCGCTGTCGGGGAGCGGGTCGAGAGGTGGCTCGACGGCGCCGGCCGCCGCTGGGACGCCGTCGTCATCGGTCTCCCGGGCGACCCGTGGGGRCTGCTCGTGGCGCTGCGGCCGGTCTGGTGGGTCGCGAGGGCCTGGGTCGCCCTGCAGGTCGTGGACCTCCTGTTCGGGTCGGGCAGCATCAACCTGGGGTTGTCGCCGGTTCCCAGCCTCCTCGGCTGGGGCCTTCCACTCCTGGTGGTGGCCACGCTCGTCAGCGTGCAGATGGGTCGAGGGAGGTGGTGGCCGGGCGGCCCCAGCAGGGGCGCGGCGGCCCGCGTGCTCCTGCTGGCGCTGAACGTCGTCGCGATCTCGCTGGTCCCCGTGACGGTGACGGAGGTCCTGAC
Source organism: Nocardioides sp. P4_G4 (assembly GCF_056401085.1). NCBI lineage: Bacteria > Bacillati > Actinomycetota > Actinomycetes > Propionibacteriales > Nocardioidaceae > Nocardioides > Nocardioides sp. P4_G4. Next base: position 32,065 of record NZ_JBFUKA010000053.1, on the reverse strand, counting down.
GCCCGCCAAGGTCGCAGCGTGGGGGATGGACGACGTGCCCGCGCCGTACACCTCGGTGCCGCCGAACGCCATCACCTACCAGGAGCGGCGGATCTGCACGCTCCGCGTCGTGGACAAGGACGGCCGGCGGGTCCAGGGACTGCGGGTCCTCGACGTCGCCACGGGGGAGCGGCTCCCGATGAACAACCCCTCCTGCTGACCCACCCACCCGTCGGGCACGTCGGCGGAGCGCGGCACCCCTGCGGGTGGGCCGGGGGAGCGGGGGAGCGCGTCGGGCGTCACGATTCGCGCGGAATGCCGTTAGGTTCCACGAGCACTCATCCCCCATCACCTGGAGACAACACCATGGGTTACGGACTCGGCGTCTTCCTGCTGGCGCTCGGCCTCATCCTGGCCTTTGCCGTGCAGGACATGATCAGCGCCGTCGACCTCACGATGGTCGGCTACATCCTCTGCCTGGCCGGCGTCCTGGTCATCGCGATCACCGCCATCCAGACCAACACGCGTCGTCGTGCCACGACGGTCGCCACCACCACGGACCACGAGGGTCGCTCGGCGACCACCGAGCGTCGTACCGAGATGGACCCGCCGGCGCCGCCGGCCGTCTGACGGGCTGACGCCCTCCAGCAGCACGGTCGCCCGGGTCCCAGCGTTTTGGGACCCGGGCGTCGCCGTTGCTAGTCTCGTCCGGTTGCCCACCGCACGGTGGGACCTGCCGTCATGACGGCCGCGGATCCAGAGAGCTCGGGGCATCCTGCCCCGGGCGCCGCGCAACGAGACCGGAAGGAGCCCCGCATGTCGATCGGTACCGACGCGGAGACCAAGAAGAAGATCATCGCCGAGCACGCCACGACCGAGGGCGACACCGGTTCGCCCGAGGTGCAGGTCGCTCTGCTGAGCCACCGCATCAGCCACCTCACCGAGCACCTCAAGCAGCACAAGCACGACCACCACAGCCGTCGTGGCCTGCTGCTGCTCGTGGGCCAGCGCCGTCGTCTGCTCAACTACCTGCAGAAGACCGACATCGCGCGCTACCGCGCGATCGTCGAGCGCCTCGGCCTGCGTCGCTGACCTGCCAGGAGCGGTTCCCCGTCACGGGGAGCCGCTCCTGCTGGTTCACGGGCCGTTCCGTTAGGCTCGTCCACGGCCCTCGCGGGCCACGGTGCCGATGTCAGGCACGCACCACCCACAACTGCACATACACACCACCAGGAGTGGCCCGGAACGTCGGCTCGGTCCTCGGTAGTGGCTTCCGGACTCCTCGCGCACGGCGCGACCCGTGGGCCTCGATCGAAGACCGGCAACATGCTCGAACGTCGAGCTGTTCGGGCGTTCCGCGGCTAGCTCCGCGAAGAGAAAGGGAACCCCTTTGAACGAGGGCCCCATCATTTCTGCTGTCGAGACCGTGCTGGACAACGGCAAGTTCGGACAGCGCACCGTCAAGTTCGAGACCGGCCTGCTCGCCCGCCAGGCGGCCGGCTCGGTCACCGCCTACCTGGACGACGAGACCATGCTGCTCTCGGCGACCACCGCCGGCAAGACCCCGAAGGACCACTTCGACTTCTTCCCCCTGACGATCGACGTCGAGGAGCGGATGTACGCCGTGGGCCAGATCCCCGGCTCCTTCTTCCGGTCCGAGGGTCGTCCGGGCGAGGACGCGATCCTCACCTGCCGCCTCATCGACCGCCCGCTGCGCCCGACCTTCAAGAAGGGTCTGCGCAACGAGGTCCAGGTCGTCATCACCGTCATGGCGCTCGACCCGAACGTGCCGTACGACGTGCTGGCCATCAACGCCGCGTCGCTCTCGACCCAGCTCTCCGGCCTGCCCTTCTCCGGCCCCGTCGGTGGCGTCCGCGTGGCGCTCATCGAGGGCCAGTGGGTGGCCTTCCCGACGCACTCCCAGCTCGAGGACGCCGTCTTCGACATGGTCGTCGCCGGTCGCGTCACCGACACCGGTGACGTCGCCATCATGATGGTCGAGGCCGAGGCCACCGAGGAGACCATCGCGCTCGTGCAGGGTGGCGCGCAGGCGCCCACCGAGGAGGTCGTGGCCGGTGGCCTCGACGCCGCGAAGCCCTTCATCAAGCAGCTCGTCGAGGCCCAGGCCGAGCTGGCCCGCGAGGCCGCCAAGCCGGTCCAGGACTTCCCGGTCTTCCTCGACTACGAGGACGACGTCTACGCCGCCGTCGAGTCGGCCGCCAAGGACGACACCGCCGCCGCGATGACCATCGGCGACAAGCAGGAGCGCGAGACCAAGGTCGACGAGATCAAGGCGTCGCTGCTCGAGAAGCTCGCCGGCCAGTTCGAGGGCCGCGAGAAGGAGATCGGCGCGGCGTTCCGCTCGCTCAACAAGTCGCTCGTCCGCGAGCGCGTGCTGCGCGACAAGATCCGCATCGACGGCCGTGGCCTCGCCGACATTCGCCCGCTGCACGCCGAGGTCGGCGTGATCCCGCGCGTGCACGGCTCGGCCCTGTTCGAGCGTGGCGAGACCCAGATCCTGGGCGTCACCACCCTCAACATGCTCAAGCTCGAGCAGCAGCTCGACACGCTGTCCCCGGAGAAGCACCGCCGGTACATGCACAAGTACGTCTTCCCGCCGTTCTCCACCGGTGAGACGGGTCGCGTGGGCTCGCCCAAGCGTCGCGAGGTCGGTCACGGTGCGCTCGCGCGCCGCGCCCTCCTCCCCGTGCTCCCCAGCCGCGAGGAGTTCCCCTACGCGATCCGCCAGCTCTCCGAGGCCATGGGCTCCAACGGCTCGACCTCGATGGGCTCGGTCTGCGCGTCCACGCTGGCGCTGCTCCAGGCGGGTGTGCCGCTCAAGGCCTCCGTCGCTGGCATCGCGATGGGCCTCATCTCCGGCGAGGTCGACGGCGAGCAGCAGTACGTCGCGCTGACCGACATCCTCGGTGCCGAGGACGCGTTCGGTGACATGGACTTCAAGGTCGCCGGCACGCGGGAGTTCGTCACCGCGCTCCAGCTCGACACCAAGCTCGACGGCATCCCGGCCGAGGTCCTCGCTGCGGCGCTGACCCAGGCCCGCGACGCCCGTCTGGCGATCCTCGACGTCATGGCCGAGGCCATCGACGCCCCCGAGGAGATGTCGCTCCACGCGCCGCGGATCATCACGATCAAGGTGCCCGTCGACAAGATCGGCGAGGTCATCGGCCCGAAGGGCAAGATCATCAACCAGATCCAGGACGACACGGGCGCGACCCTGTCGATCGAGGACGACGGCACGGTCTACATCGGGGCGACGAACGGCGAGGCGGCGCAGGCCGCGAAGGACGCCGTCAACGCGATCGCCAACCCGACGATGCCCGAGGTCGGCGAGCGCTACCTCGGCACGGTCGTCAAGACGACCAACTTCGGTGCGTTCGTCTCGCTTATGCCCGGCAAGGACGGCCTGCTGCACATCAGCAAGCTGCGTGCCCTCGCCGGCGGCAAGCGCGTCGAGGCCGTCGAGGACGTCCTGTCGGTCGGCCAGAAGGTCCAGGTCGAGATCGGCGAGATCGACGACCGCGGCAAGCTCTCGCTCGTGCCTGTCGTGGAGGAGTCCTCCTCCGCGTCGGCCGACGAGGCCGACGAGGCCACCGACTCCGAGTGACCTGAGCTCCACCCGCGACCGGCCGGCAGTCACCTGCCGGCCGGTCGTGGCATTTCTCCTGCGAAAGGCACCCCCGTGCAGAACTCCGGCACCACCCGCACCCTCCAGACCGTCAAGGACGCCGACGGCCAGGTGACCTCGCGCGTGCGGCGTACCGTGCTGCCCAGCGGGCTGCGCATCGTCACCGAGCAGATGGCCGGCGCCCGCTCGGCCAGCATCGGCGTGTGGGTCGGCGTGGGCTCGCGGGACGAGACCCCGGCCCTGCACGGTTGCTCGCACTTCCTCGAGCACCTGCTCTTCAAGGGCACCCGCGAGCGCAGTGCCCTCGACATCTCGGTGGCCCTCGACGCGGTGGGCGGGGAGTTCAACGCCTTCACCGCCAAGGAGTACACCTGCTTCCACGCGCGGGTCCTCGACGACGACCTGCCGATGGCGATCGACGTGCTCGGCGACATGGTCACCAACTCGCTCATCACCGCCGCCGACGTCGAGGCCGAGCGGGACGTGATCCTCGACGAGATCGCGATGCACGACGACGACCCGGACGACGTGGTGCACAACCTCTTCGCCCACCAGGCGTGGGGGGACACCCCGCTGGGGCGTCCCATCGCCGGTACCCATGACTCGATCACCGCGATGAGCCGCGAGCAGGTCCACCGCTTCTACCGCCGGCACTACCGCCCCGGGACCATGGTCATCGCGGCGGCCGGCAGCGTCGACCACGCGACCGTCGTACGCCAGGTGCGTGCGGCCTTCGCCCGTCAGGGCTTCCTCGAGGGCGAGGGCGAGCCCGCCGCGGCGCGCATCACCGACAAGGCCCGCACGGTCACCTCGGGGGAGTCCCGTACGACGCGGCCCTTCGAGCAGGTCAACATCGTCCTCGGCGCCCAGGGCATCACCCGCACCGACGAGCGCCGCTACGCCCTCGGCGTCCTCAACACCGCTCTCGGTGGCGGGACCTCCTCGCGGCTGTTCCAGGAGGTCCGCGAGCACCGCGGGCTGGCCTACTCGGTCTACTCCTTCGCCAGCCACCACGCCGACGCCGGCCTGGTCGGTGTCTCGGTCGGCTGCCTGCCCGGCAAGGTCGACGACGTGCTCGCCACGGTGCGGGCCGAGCTGGCCAAGGTGGCGGCCGACGGCATCACCGCCGAGGAGCTCGAGCGCGGCAAGGGCCAGCTGCGCGGCGGCCTCGTGCTCGGCCTCGAGGACTCCGGCTCGCGGATGTCGCGGATCGGCAAGGTCGAGCTCATGCGCGACGAGCTGCTCTCCATCGACCAGGTCATCGCGCGCATCGACGCCGTCACCCTCGACGAGGTCCGCGACGTCGCCGCGCTCTTCTCTCAGCCCGAGGTGCTCGCGGTCGTCGGTCCTCGCTGACCTGCGGGGCTCGGGTGGTCGCAGCTGGCGGCGCCCGACAGGTGGTTCCGCGCGACCCACCGCAACTGGCGGCGTACGACGGGGTTCTCGGGGCTCGGGTGGTCGTCTCCCGCCAGTTGGGGTGGGGGCTCAGGAGGGCGTGGCGCAACTGGCGGCGTACGACGGGGTTCTCGGGGCTCGGGTGGTCGTCTCCCGCCAGTTGCTCCAGCACCTCGTGCGGGCCGGGGGGCGTCCACAGGCCGCTGGGAGGCCGGCTGTGGCCACAGCAGGCGAGGCCGCGGTCGTGCTCGTGATGCCGAGGGCCGGACTCTCGGTCCATGGCGGACTCCAACCAGGCCCCGACCCCGGGCGCGGATGACCTCTCCGACCCGACCACCCTCGCGATCAGGGGTCGACCGCGCCGCGCCGCGTACCGGTCCGTCACGCACGGCATCCACCGGCGCCGGCTCGACGGAGCAGGGCAGCGCGAGGAGTGGTTGGCTGACCTCCGGGGATGGCAGCTGCTCCTCACCGGACACGGATGCTTCACGGCCCTGACGGCCGCACGGATCCGTGGCTGGGAGCTGCCTCCGCTTCCTGCGGCGACGCCCGTCTTCGTCGCCATGCAGCTGGACGACCCGCGGCCGATGCGCGACGGGATCCGCACCAGCCGTCATCCGGCACCGATCGAGCACGAGGACGTCGCGGGACTCAGGTGCGCCACGGCCGCCGAGACGCTCCTGGCGTGTGCGCGATGGTTGTCACCGCTCGACCTCGTGGTCCTGATGGACAGCGCCCTCCAGGCGCGCGATGTCACCGTCGAGGAGCTCTGTCGCGTCTGCCGGCCCAGGCGCCGAGGACGTTCTGCGCTCCTGGCCGCGCTGGTCCGGGTGGATGGTCGGGCAGAGTCGTCGTGGGAGTCGCTCCTGCGACTGCTGCACGTGGTCGTCGGTGCCGAGGTCGCACCACAACGCGAGGTCCGGGATGCCAACGGAGTGCTCGTCGCACGGGTGGACCTGCACCTGGTCGGCACCACCTCCGACCACGAGTTCGATGGTGGTCATCACCGCGAGCCCGACCAGCACCGAGACGACCTGAGGCGCGAGCGGCGACTCAGCAGGCTGGGACGGGTCCGCCGTGGCTACACCGCGTCCGACGTGGTCCAGCGGCCGATCGGCGTCCTGCGCGGCGTGGACGTGGCTCTGGGCCGGGAGCACGATCCGCGGCGCATCCGGCCGTGGCTCGTGATGCTGCGCGAGTCGCTCTACACCCCGGCGGGGCGGGAGGCGTTCCTGCGGAGGGTGGGGACCACGTCGGCAGCTGGCGGGAGACGACGGCGAACAGTGCGATGAGACCGTCGTACGCCGCCAGTTGCGCCGGGGTGGCTGACAGGTCCGCGAGCGTCAGCGCTTCCCGATGATCCCGATGACGGCCGGCGCCTTCTGCTCGACCACCGAGACCCGGAAGCCGGCCCGGGCGAGGGTGTCGGAGGTCTTCTTGACGATGTTGGGGACCAGCTCGGGACGGTTGGCCTCGTAGAACAGGTAGACCGCCCCGCCGGGCACGACACGCTCGTGGAGCAGGGCCACCTCGTCGTCGCAGTTGCGCACCCAGAACAGGTTGACGTTGAAGGAGAAGACCTTCGTCAGCCGCTTCACCGGGACGCGGAGGGTGGCGAGGTCGATCTGGCGCACGACCAGCCGGCCGTCGTCGACGGCCTTCTGGTTGCGGCGCTTGGTGCGGTCGACCCCGGACTCGGACCGGTCGATCGCGAACAGCTTGCCGGACTCCAGCTTGCTGCAGATCAGCTCGGCTCCGGCCCCTGGACCACACCCGATCTCGAGGACCTGGTCGTGGGGTTGGACATCCATCAGCTCGACTGCCCAACGGATGCGGGGCGGGATCGTCTGCAACGGCATGGGTGACAGCCTGCCACTAGCGGGTTCACGAGTCAGCCACCGCCACTCTCCGGATGCCTCCGACGCTAGGTTGGACCCGTGAGCGAGCAGCTGTTGGTGGGAGTCCTGGGAGCGCGCGGCAAAGTGGGCGCGGAGGTCTGTACGGCGGTCGAGGAGGCCGCCGGCATGGAGCTCGTGGCGCGGATCGACGCCGGCGACGACATCGGTGCCCTGGTCGAGGCCGGGGCGCAGGCGGTCGTGGACTTCACCCACCCCGACGTCGTGATGGACAACCTGCGCTTCTGCATCGAGCACGGGATCGACGCCGTGGTGGGCACGACCGGCTTCGACGAGGGACGCCTCGAGCAGCTCCGCGGCTGGCTGGCAGATGCCCCGGGCACCGGGGTGCTGATCGCGCCGAACTTCTCGATCGGGGCGATCCTGATGATGCGCTTCGCCGCCCAGGCGGCCCCGTTCTTCGAGTCCGTCGAGGTCGTCGAGCTGCACCACCCGGACAAGGCCGACGCGCCGTCCGGCACCGCGCGGCGTACGGCGGAGCTCATCGCGGCCGCCCGCCGCGAGGCCGGCAGCGCGCAGATGCCCGACGCCACCTCGACCGGATTGGACGGAGCCCGGGGTGCCGACGTCGACGGCGTACGCGTGCACGGGCTGCGGATCCGGGGTCTGGTCGCGCACCAGGAGGTGATCCTCGGGGGACTGGGGGAGACCCTCACGATCCGGCACGACTCGCTGCACCGCTCGTCGTTCACGCCGGGGGTGCTCACCGGGTTGCGGGCGATCGGTGACCGTCCCGGGCTCACCGTGGGGCTGGAGCACGTGCTCTCCCTCGACTGAGTCCTGCGAGTTTGTGCGTTGCACAGACCTGAGCCACCTGCGTGCTTCCGGGTGGGGACCTTGCCGACAAGACTTCACGAGATTTCTCCTCCCCTCGGAAAAGGACCTCACGTGAAGCTCACGACGACCACCCTCGCCGCCCTGGCGCTGGGCGCCGCGACCCTGSCGGCCGCCATGTCCACGTCCGCCCAGGCCGCCGACCCGGCCTCCCCGGTCGCCGCCGCGCTCCAGGGCCTCGGCCAGCACGCCTCGGCAGCGCGTGCCGTCACCGGACAGGGCTTCGATGCCTCCTCGGTGCTCGTCGACGACGACGGCAGCACGCACGTGCGCCTCGACAGGACCCTGGACGGCCTGCGCGTGGTGGGTGGGGACCTGGTCGTCCACCAGGCCGCCGACGGGTCCTGGGAGGGCGTGAGCCAGTCGCTGGGCGCCCCGCTGCGGCTCTCGACCAGGCCCGGGGTCGGCAGGAGCGCCGCCCGGTCGGCCGTGGTGGCCAGGAACAGCACGGCCGCGGTCACCGGCGACGAGCAGGTGGAGGCCTCCGAGCTGGTGGTGGACGCGACCGGCRCCACCCCGCGACTCGCGTGGGAGGTCGTCACCGGCGGCGTCCAGGCCGACGGCACACCCAGCCGCCTGAAGACCTACGTCGACGCCCGCACCGGCGCAGTCATCCGCACCGAGGAGGGCATCCAGACCGCCGACGGTTCCGGCCAGTCGCTGTACGCGGGCACGGTGCCGCTCCAGCTCACCCAGTCCGGGTCGTCGTACCTGATGAAGGACGCGACGCGTGGCGGCACCTACACGACCGACCTCAACAACGGCACCGACTCGATGCGCTGCCAGCTGCTGGGCAGCGGCTGTCAGACCGGGACGACGTTCACCTCGACCGACACGTTGTTCGGCACCGGCACGACCAGCAGCCGCGAGTCGGCGGCCGTCGACGCGCAGTACGGCACGAACATGACCTGGGACTACTTCAAGCTCGTCCACGGCCGTAACGGGATCTTCGGAACCGGTGCCGGCTCCTTCAACCGCGTCCACTACGGCAAGAACTACGTCAACGCGTTCTGGGACGGGACCAAGATGACGTACGGCGACGGCGACGGGGTCACCTACGGGCCGCTGACCTCGCTGGACGTGGCCGGCCACGAGATGACCCACGGCGTCACGGAGAACACCGCCGGCCTGACCTACTCGGGGGAGTCGGGTGGCCTCAACGAGTCGACCTCGGACATCTTCGGGACGATGGTGGAGTTCTACGCCGCCAACGCGGCCGACCCCGGCGACTACCTCATCGGTGAGGAGTTCGACCTGAAGAACCACCTGGGCCTGCGGCGCATGGACAACCCGGCTTCCGACGGCAGCTCGCAGAACTGCTGGACGACCGGCACCAAGAGCCTCGACGTGCGCTACTCGTCGGGCGTGGGCAACCACTTCTTCTACCTGCTCTCCGAGGGCACGGGCACCAAGACGATCGGCGGCGTCACGCACACCTCGACCGCGTGCAACGGCGCGACCCTCACCGGCATCGGGCGCGACGCGGCGGCGAAGATCTGGTTCCGGGCGCTGACGGTCTACATGACGTCGTCGACCACCTACTCCGGCGCCCGCACGGCGACCCTCGACGCGGCCCGTGACCTGTACGGCGCCGGCAGCCCCCAGCAGTCCGCGGTCGCCGCGGCCTGGACCGGAGTCTCGGTGAGCTGACCGACCCCCACGACGGACCGCGTCCCCACCGGGGGGCGCGGTCCGTCCACGCCCGAGGCGAGGACGTCAGACCAGTCGGACGAGGGCGGCGGTGGCCGCGGCTCCGACCACCACGACGAGGAACGGGGCCCGCAGCAGCAGGGCGAGGACGGCGAAGCCGAGTCCCGCGCTCCGCGCGTCCACCGTGAGCGACGGCCCCTGCGACCAGACCTGTACGGCGACCAGTGCCGCGAGCAGCGCCACCGGGATGAGGTCGGCCACCCGCTCCACCACGGGGTGCGAGAGGACCCGGGGCGGCAGCGAGAGCCCGGCCAGCTTGAGGGCGTAGCAGCCTGCGGCCGCCACCAGGATCGCGACCCACATCAGCGGGCGACCCGGGTCCGGTCCAGGGCGCCCGCGAGCAGGGCGACCCCTCCGGCGGCGAGCACCGGGACCCCGGCCGCGGTCAGCGGGACCAGCCCGAGGGCCACGGCGGCGGCGACGACGGCCACCAGCCGGTGGCGGCGGTCGGAGAGCCGGGGCCACAGCAGCGCCAGGAAGGCGGCGCCGAYGGCGGCGTCGAGGCCGAAGGTGCGCGGGTCCCCGAGCGCCGTACCGGCCAGGGCGCCGCCCAGTGTGGCCAGGTTCCACAGGACGAAGACCGCGATCCCGGTCGTGAGGAAGCCGAGGCGCGCGGCCGGTGTGGTCTCGCGGTTGACCGCCATCGCGGTCGACTCGTCGAGCAGGACGTGCGCGGCCGCCACCCGCCGCCAGCCACGGAAGTCCAGGAGCGGTGCCATCCGCAGGCCGTAGAGGGTGTTGCGGGTGCCGAGCAGGATCGCGGTCATGGCCCCGCTGATCGGTGCCCCGCCCGCCGCGACCACTCCCACCAGCGCGAACTGGGAGGCCCCGGTGAAGACGAGCAGCGACAGGGCACAGGTCTGCAGGACGCTGAGCCCGGCGGCGACGCCCACCGCGCCGAAGCTGATGCCGTAGGCACCGGTGGCCACGCCGACGGCGAGGCTCTCGCCGACGATCGTGCGTCGGTGCCCGGGCGGCAGGGGCGCGAGACTCTCGGCGTGGGCCATGCCGCCAGCGTAGGGAGACCGCTCAGCGGGTCCGGCGACGCTCACGCACCGTGGACACGGGCGGTGCCCGGTGGAAGTCGTGCAGCAGGACGTACGCGGTCACGACGCCGGCGACGGTGCCGAGGAGGATCCCCGGTCCCACGGACATCGGCATGTCGGGCATGAGGCCCGACCACAGGCCGAGGCCGATCCAGACGGCAAGGGCACCGATCACCAGGACGATTCTGTGCAGCACGGGCAACGGACCGAACAACGTGCACCCCCACGTGGTCACCGGGACGCGACGGACCCGGCCGGACCTCCATGATGCTCCGCCGCCCGGAGAAAGCAAGCACCCCGAGGGGTGGACAGACCGGTCAGCCGATCGCGGCGTGCAGGCGGACCTGCTTGACCGTGGTCTCGCCCGAGCCGTCGAGGTCGAGCTCGCGGTGCGCGCCGTCGGCCGCCCAGCCCGCCTCGGTGAGGAAGCGGCGCTGGTCGTCGTCATCGGCCATGAGCCACGACACCGCCCGCGTGAAGCGGTCGGCGACGAGGGTGTCCACGGCCGCCTGCAGGAGCCGCGAGCCGTGGCCCTTGCCCCGCTCGTCGGGGTCGACGGTCATCTCGCTCAGGGTGCCGTCGACGACCGGGTCGCAGTCCGGGTCGTCGGCCGGTCCGGTGAGGGCGAACCCCACGACCCGGTTGCGCTCGAGTGCCACCAGGACCCGGTGCCGCGCGTCGGCGGGGCGGCCCAGGGACTGGCGCCACGCGGGCGCCAGGTCAGCGGGGTCGGCGGGCAGGGCCTCGGCGGGCACCAGGTCGGCGTACATCTGCCGCCAGGCGCGCACCTGGACACCGGCGATGGCATCGGCGTCGTCGGCCCAGGCGATCCGGACGGAGACGTCGGCGGAGGGGGAGTGGCTCACGCGTCACCACGGTAGTCCGTGACGTTCGGACCCAACGGTCGCGGCCTCGCCACGGTCCGGACGTCACGGACTACCCGACCCCAACATGTTACGAAAGCGGGTCGCGACTGCGCCGAACTGTCACAGACCTGCTAGATTGGGAGTCGTGTACGGCAACGACTTCAGTGCCCCCGACGGCCCCCGACCCGCCCCCGATCACGGTCCCGGCCAGGATCCCGGCGAGCCGGCGTCCTTCCTGGCCGTGCTCGCCGACGAGGGGCGCATCGAGCCCCGCGACGAGATGCCCGAGGCCTACCGCCGGACGCTCGTGCGCCAGATCGCCCAGCACGCACACTCCGAGATCATCGGCATGCAGCCGGAGGGCAACTGGATCTCCCGGGCCCCGAGCCTGCGCCGCAAGGGCATCCTGATGGCCAAGGTGCAGGACGAGGCCGGCCACGGCCTCTACCTGTACGCCGCCGCGGAGACGCTGGGCGTGGACCGTGCGGACCTCCTCGACCAGCTCCACGACGGCCGGCAGAAGTACTCCTCGATCTTCAACTACCCCACGCTCTCCTGGGCGGACATGGGAGCGATCGGCTGGCTCGTGGACGGTGCCGCCATCGTCAACCAGGTCCCGCTGTGCCGGTGCTCCTTCGGCCCCTACGCGCGGGCCATGGTGCGGGTCTGCAAGGAGGAGTCGTTCCACCAGCGGCAGGGTTTCGAGATCCTGCACACGCTCTCGCACGGGACGTCCGCCCAGCACGCGATGGCGCAGGACGCCGTCGACCGCTACTGGTGGCCCAGCCTGATGATGTTCGGTCCCACCGACACCGGACCGGACGCCGCGACCGGCCACACCGCGCAGTCGATGGCCTGGGGGATCAAGCGGTTCTCCAACGACGAGCTGCGCCAACGCTTCATCGACATGACCGTCCCGCAGGCGGAGGCGCTCGGGCTCACGCTGCCCGACCCCGAGCTGCGCTGGAACGACGAGCGCGGCCACTACGACCACGGCCCGATCGACTTCACCGAGCTCTTCGAGGTCATCAGGGGCAACGGGCCCTGCAACGCCGAGCGGATGGCCCACCGGGTCCGTGCCCACGAGGACGGCGCCTGGGTCCGTGAGGCCGGCGAGGCGTACGCGGCCAAGCGCGACCAGGAGCGGGTGGCATGACGCGCGAGCCGCTCTGGGAGGTCTTCGTGCGTTCGCGCCGTGGCCTCAACCACGTCCACGTCGGGTCGCTGCACGCGCCGGACGCCGAGATGGCGTTGCGCAACGCACGCGACGTCTACACCCGCCGGCAGGAGGGCGTGTCCCTCTGGGTCGTCCCGGCCACCGCGATCACCGCCTCCAGTCCCGAGGAGCGCGACGCGTTCTTCGACCCGGCCGCGGACAAGATCTACCGCCACCCGACGTTCTACGACGTGCCGGAGGGGGTCGAGCACCTGTGAGCACTCCCACGGCACACGTCGACTACGTCCTCGGCCTCGCCGACGACGCCCTGGTCTCCGCGCAGCGGATGGGGTGGTGGATCAGCCGGGCCCCGCAGCTCGAGGAGGACCTGGCGCTGGCCAACATCGGCCTCGACCTGCTCGGCCAGGCCCGGGCGCTGCTGTCCCACGCCGGCGAGCTGGAGGGGGAGGGCCGCGACGAGGACGACCTCGCCTATTGGCGCGACGAGCGGGACTTCCGCAACGTCAAGCTCGTCGAGCGTCCCCAGGAGGACTTCGGCGTCGCGATGGCCCGCCTGCTCGTGCTCTCCACCTGGCAGTCCGAGCTGTACGCCGCGCTGCAGCGCAGCACCGACCCCGTCCTGGCCGCCGTGGCGGCCAAGGCCTCCAAGGAGGTCGCCTACCACCAGGACCACGCCAGCCGGTGGGTGCTGCGACTCGGCGACGGCACCGCCGAGTCCCACGCCCGGATGCAGGCGGCCGTGGACGCCGAGTGGCCCTGGGTCGAGGAGCTCTTCGACGACTCGCACGTCGATGCGGCCCTCATCGCCGACGGCGTGGCGGTCGCCCCCTCCAGCCTGCGCGAGCCGGTCCTGCGGCGCCTGGGCGACGTCGTACGGTCGGCGACGCTCGTGGTGCCCGACGTCGCGGCGCGCGTCCCGGGAGGCCGCGCCGGCCTGCACACCGAGCACCTCGGCCGCATGCTGGCCGAGATGCAGCACCTGACCCGCTCGCACCCGGGGGCGACGTGGTGACCGGCACCCGCGACCTCGGCACCGGCCGCGCCACCCGCGCCTGGCGGGTCGCCGCCCGGGTGCTCGACCCCGAGCTCCCCGTCGTCACCATCGAGGACCTCGGCATCCTCCGCGACGTCACCGAGGACGACCAGGGACGGGTCCACGTGCAGGTCACGCCGACGTACTCCGGCTGCCCGGCGATGGAGACGATCCGCACCGACCTCATCGACCGGCTCAGCGAGGAGGGCTACCTCCACGTCACCGTCGAGTTCGTCCTCTCGCCCGCGTGGTCGACCGACCAGATCACCCCGCAGGGCCGCGCCCGGCTCGAGGAGTACGGCGTCGCGCCGCCTCCCACCGAGGCCGAGCGCCGGCAGGCGCCGGTCGGTCTGACCCTGTCCGTCCGCTGCCCCCAGTGCGGGTCGCCCGACACCCGCGAGTCCAGCCGCTTCGGCTCCACCGCCTGCAAGTCGCTGTGGGTGTGCCGAGCGTGCCGGGAGCCCTTCGACCACTTCAAGGCCCTTTGATGGACTTCCACACCCTGCGGGTCGCGCGTGTCGACCCRCTCACCGACGACGCCGTCGCCATCTCCTTCGAGGTGCCCGACGACCTGCGCGACGAGTACGCGTTCACGCCCGGCCAGCACCTGACCATCCGCGGCGACGACGGCGAGCGGCGCAGCTACTCGATCTGCGTGCCACCGAGCTCCGGCACGCTGCGGATCGGGGTCAAGCGGCTGCCCGGAGGCGCGTTCAGCGACGTCGTGGTGGGCACCCTCGCGCCGGGGGACGAGCTCGACGTGATGACGCCGGCGGGACGCTTCACCCACGTCCCGGACCCGGCCGCGGAGAAGACGTACGTCGCCGTGGCCGCCGGCTCCGGCATCACCCCGGTGCTGTCGATCGTGGCCTCGCTGCTCGAGGGGGAGCCGGGATCGTTCGTGACCCTGGTCTACGCCAACCGCACCCACCGGTCGGTGATGTTCCTCGACGAGGTCGCCGACCTCAAGGACACCTACGGCCCCCGCCTGCAGCTCCTGCACGTGCTGTCCCGCGAGGCGACCGAGGTCGACCTGCTCTCCGGTCGGCTCGACGGCGAGCGGCTCACCCGCATCCTCGACGCCCTCGTGGTGCGCGACCGGGTCGACGCGTGGTTCCTCTGTGGACCCCAGCAGATGGTCGAGGAGCTGGGCGAGGTGCTGACCGGGGCGGGCGTCCCACGCTCCTCGGTGCACACCGAGCTCTTCCACGCCGAGCCCGTGGAGCGGGCCCCCGTCGCGGAGCTGGCCGAGGCTCCCGACGGGGCCGCCGCGGTCACCGTCCGCCTGGACGGCCGGGCCTCGGACTTCGCCCTGCGGCCCGACGGACCGTCGGTCCTCGAGGCGACCCAGTCGGTGCGCTCGGACGTGCCCTTCGCCTGCAAGGGCGGCGTCTGCGGCACCTGCCGGGCTCGGGTCGTCGAGGGCAGCGTCGCGATGGACGTCAACTACGCCCTCGAGCCCGAGGAGATCGAGCGCGGCTACGTGCTCACCTGCCAGTCGCACCCCACCAGCGCTCGGCTGGTCGTCGACTACGACGCCTGAGCGGGGTCGCGACGGGTCAGCGGTAGTGCTCGGGCAGCTTCTGGCCGATCTTGACCTGCGCCTTGGGCATCCGCATGAACTTCATCTGCAGCGCCCGCATCACGGCGTAGTAGGTCGTGCCCTTGAGCGGCTCGTCCGGGAAGCGGCTGGCGAGCTGGCGGCGCAGCCGGAAACGGAGTGTCAGCATGTCGATGACCACCAGCAGCAGCGTCCCGAGCAGGATCGTGTTGCCGACGTTCGCCAGGTAGCTGTTGCCGGAGTAGCCCAGGATCATGGTCAGGATCAGGAGCGGCACCATCAGCTCGATGAACGAGAAGCGCACGTCCACGAAGTCGCGGATGAAGCGGCGTACCGGGCCCTTGTCCCGCGGCGGGAGATAGCGCTCGTCGCCGCTCCTCATCGCCTGGCGGACCCTCGAGCTCGACTCGCCGCGGGCGGCGCGCTGGGCGGCGGCCTGCTCCTTGCGGGTGCGCGGGGTCTTCGCGCGGGCCTTGGCGGCGGCCTCGGCCTCGCGGCGAGACGGCGTGGGTCGCCCCTTGCCGCTCACCTTGGTGTCGGGGGCGTCGGTCTCCACGGAGGAGGTGGACTCGGACTTGCTGCGACGGAACAACGGGGACCCTTTGACGTGAGTGTGCTGACCACCCCAGCCTACCGGCGTCGGCCCCACCTACCTGCGCCTTGGGTTTGGTCCTAGGGTGAAGACACATACACGAGGGTGACATCACACGAGAGGGGCCGCACCCCCATGAGTCTCATGAAGCGGATCAGCCTGATCTTCAAGTCCAAGGCCAACCAGGCGCTCGACAAGGCTGAGGACCCGCGCCAGACGCTGGACTACAGCTACCAGCGTCAGCTCGAGCTGCTGAGCAAGGTACGCCGTGGCGTGGCCGACGTCGCCACCAGCCGCAAGCGCGTGGAGCTGCAGATCAACCAGCTCGAGCAGCAGTCGACCAAGCTGCAGGGCCAGGCCGAGAAGGCCATCGGCGCCGGCCGCGAGGACCTCGCGCGTGAGGCCCTGACCCGCAAGTCGGGGCTCACCTCGCAGATCACCGACCTCAAGGCGCAGCACGCCAACCTCCAGGGCGAGGAGGAGAAGCTGGTGCTGGCGCAGCAGCGTCTCCAGGCCAAGGTCGAGGCGTTCCGCACCCGCAAGGAGACCATCAAGGCCAACTACACCGCCGCGGAGGCCCAGACCCGCATCGGCGAGGCCGTCTCCGGCATCGGCGAGGAGATGGGCGACGTCGGCATGGCCATCCAGCGGGCCGAGGACAAGACGGCCTCGATGCAGGCCCGGGCCGGGGCCATCGACGAGCTGATCGCCTCGGGTGCCCTCGACGACGTCACCGCCACCAACTCCGGCGACGACATCGCACGCGAGCTCGACGCGCTGAGCAGCCAGTCCGACGTCGAGGCCGAGCTCGCCCGCCTCAAGGGTGCCTCGCAGCCGCAGGCCATCGAGGCCGGCGACGACAACGACATCCTCGACGAGTCGTCGCCCGCGCAGCCCGTCCAGCGCCCGGTCTCCGAGGGAGGCCAGGCGTGATCGTCCGCATCCTCGGCGAGGGCCAGTACGACGTCCCGGACGATTCGGTGGCGGCGCTCAACGAGCTCGACCGTGCGGTCGAGACCACGGTCGAGGCCGGCGACGAGGCCGAGTTCCGCGCCGCCCTGGCGGCACTGCTGGCCGGGGTGCGCGACCACGGCACGCACCACCCGGACGACTCCCTGGACGAGTCCGACCTGATCCTGCCGCCCGGCGACGCCACCATCGACGAGGTGCGCGAGCTCCTGGCCGACGACGGCCTCATCCCCGGCTGAGGGAGCACGCACCGATCCGATGGCCACCAACCGCTTCATCAAGGACTCGGGCCTGACCGCCCGCATGACCCTGGTCATGTTCCTGCTCGGCGCGCTCTTCGTCGCGCTCGTCGTCGGGATGATGTACGCCGTCCGCAGCCCCGGACTCGCGTTCCTGATCGGCGTGGGCGGCATCGGGGTGGCGTTCTACCAGTGGTGGTCCTCCGACAAGGTGGCGATGAGGGCGATGCGCGCCCGCGAGGTGACGCCGGAGGAGGCCCCGGAGCTGCACGGCATGATCGACCGGCTCTGCGCCCTCGCCGACATGCCCAAGCCGCGGGTGGGCATCGCCGACATGGCGCTGCCCAACGCCTTCGCCACCGGGCGCTCGCCCGACCGGGCGGTCGTCTGCGTCACGACCGGCATCCTGAAGACCCTGGACGCCGAGGAGCTCGAGGCCGTCCTGGCCCACGAGCTCAGCCATGTCGCCCACCGCGACGTGCTGGTCATGACCATCGCCTCCTCGGCCGGGATCGCCGCGGGCATGCTCACCCGCGGGGCCCAGTTCGGGGCCCTCGGCCGTCGCGGCAACAACAACGGCGGTGCCCCCGCGGTGCTCTTCGCGATCGCGATCAGCCTGGTCGTCTACGCCATCAGCTTCGTGCTACTGCGCCTGCTGTCGCGCTACCGCGAGCTGTGCGCCGACCGGTCCGGGGCCTACCTGACGATGAACCCCCAGGCCCTCGCCTCCGCCCTGACCAAGATCTCGGGCGGCGCCGACGCGATCCCGCAGAAGGACCTCCGCTCCAGCCGCGCGGTCAACTCGCTCTTCATCGTCCCGGCCRTGCGCGGGGTCAGCCTCAAGACCCTCAGCGCCACGCACCCGTCCCTCGAGCAGCGCCTCGAGCAGCTCGCCCGGATCCAGGCCGAGCTCGGCCGGCCGACGACCTGATGCGCTGGCTCGACGCCGTCACCGGCCGCCGTCGCGAGGCGGCCAACGACCTGGACGCCCTGTTCCTCGTGCCCAGCGCTGCGATCACCCTGGAGACCGCCGCCGGCTACCTGCCCACCGGCGTCGGCTCGGTCTGCTACCGCTCCGCCGCGGGGGCCGCCTTCGACCGGACCCAGGACGAGATCACCGGTCTGATCAACGACGACCCCGAGGCGCCCGACGTCACCGTCACCCGCGACGACTTCGGCTTCACGTGGCTGGTCGTGCAGGGCGACCCGGCGGACGTGTCCGGGCTCTGCACCGACCTGCACGCGGTCAACACGCTGCTGGAGGAGCAGGGCTTCGCGGCCGGTCTGCTGTGCTCGATGGTGGGCTTCACCGGCCACGACCGGACCTTCGGCCTCGTCTACCTCTACAAGCAGGGGACGTTCTACGCCTTCGCCCCGACGGGCCCGCACCAGCGCGACAACCTCACCGAGATCGCCGTACGCGACCAGCTCACCGCCGAGCTCCCCATGGAGCGGGACATGCAGCGGTGGCTCGCGCTGTGGAATGCTCCCGGACTGTGACCTCCCGTGACGACCTGGTGGCCTTCTCCCGGAGGACCCGCCACGACCTCCAGAACCCGGTAGCCGCGGTGACCCTCGCCCTGGAGCTGGCGCAGGAGGAGATCGCCGACGGCGGTGACGACGTCGCCGACCTGATCGGCCGAGCCCTGCGCAGCGCCGAACGCCTCAGCGAGGCGCTCGACACCCTGCCCTCCCGGGCCGCCGAGTGGCCGGTCGAGGGCTGACCGCTCGTCCGCTCGTCCGCGCGTGGCTGGTGCATGCCCCGTCCGGGGCGGTGAGTGAGCCACCTTTCCCGGACGTGGAACGTGGCTGGGGTACCGCCCCGGCCGGCCGACACGTGTCGCCGTACGACGGGGGTGCGTGAGCCACGTCCCGCGCTCGCCGAATGTGGCTGGTGCACCGCCCGCGGTGGCGGCGAGCTGGACCCGTCAGTCGCGGTGCGTGGCGCCGGCCCCCGTCCGGGGCGGTGAGTGAGCCACCTTTCCCGGACGTGGAACGTGGCTGGGGTACCGCCCCGGCTGGCCGACACGTGTCGCCGTACGACGGGGGTGCGTGAGCCACGTCCCGCGCTCGCGGAATGTGGCTGGTGCACCGCCCGCGGGGGCGGCGAGCCTCGGACGCGGCGCGCTGCACCCCTCGGTCGCGGTGCGCTGCACCCCTCAGTCGCGGTGCGACTTGCCCGGCAGGTCCAGCATCCGCTGCAGCGCGACCAGGGCGTCGCGCTCGGTGTCGGGGTCGACGGTGATCCGGTTGACGACCTGCCCGGCGACCAGCGACTCCATCGCCCATACCAGGTGCGGCAGGTCGATGCGGTTCATCGTCGAGCAGTAGCAGACGTTGCGGTCGAGGAAGACGATCGTCTTGTCCGGGTGCGCGTCGGCCAGCCGCTTGACCAGGTTCAGCTCGGTGCCGATGGCCCACGTGGTGCCGGGCTCCGCGGCCTCGATGGTCTTGATGATGAACTCGGTCGAGCCCACCAGGTCGGCCTTGAGGACCACCTCGTGCCGGCACTCGGGGTGCACCAGGATCTTGATGCCGGCGTGCTTGGCGCGCAGCTCGTCGACGACGTCCTCGCTGAAGCGGCCGTGCACCGAGCAGTGGCCCTTCCACAGGATCATCCGCGCGTCGCGCAGCTCCTCGGCGGTGAGCCCGCCGCCCGGCTGCAGCGGGTCCCACACGACGCACTCGTCGAGCGACATGCCCATCTGGAGGACCGCGGTGTTGCGACCGAGGTGCTGGTCGGGGAGGAAGAGGATCTTGGCGCCGTCGGCGAGATCGGCCTTCTGCGCGAGGGCCCACTCCAGGGCCACGTCGGCGTTGGACGACGTGCAGACGACGCCGCCGTTGCGGCCGCAGAACGCCTTGATGTCGGCGCTGGAGTTCATGTACGTGACCGGTACGACGCTGTCCTGGATGCCGGCGTCCGCCATCGCGTCCCAGGCGTCCTCGACCTGGGCCAGTCGGGCCATGTCGGCCATCGAGCAACCGGCGGCCAGGTCCGGCAGCACGACCGCCTGGTCGGGGGAGGTCAGGATGTCGGCGGACTCGGCCATGAAGTGCACGCCGCAGAAGACGATGAACTCGGCGTCCGGTCGCCCGGCGGCGTCGCGGGCCAGCTTGAAGGAGTCGCCCGTGACGTCGGCGAACTCGATGACCTCGTCGCGCTGGTAGTGGTGGCCCAGCACGAAGAGACGATCGCCGAGCGCGGCCTTGGCCGCACGGGCCCGCTCGACCAGGTCGGGATCGGAGGCGGCCGGCAGGTCACCGGGGCACTCCACGCCACGCTCGGCGCCGAGGTCGCGGCCCTTGCCGAGGGGGAGGAGCGGGAGGTCGACGAGGCTCATGCCCCCATCCTAGGTGGCCCTCACCGGCGTTCCGGCCCGCGTGCGAGGGTGTGCACACCACGCCGGCGACGACCACCGGCGGGTCCGGCGCGAGGAGAGCACGATGGCACGACGAGGCGAGGTCCTGGCACTGGTGCAGGCGGGCGGCCAGGGCGGCCGGATGGACGTGCTCACCCGTGAGCGCGCCAAGCCCGCGCTCCCGTACGGCGGCGTCCACCGGCTGGTCGACTTCGCCCTCTCGGCGCTGGTGCACGCCGACCTGGTCGACGTGTGGGTGTCGCTGGAGTACCAGGTGACGTCGATCGACGAATACCTCTCCGGAGGCCGGCCGTGGAGCCTGGACCGCAACCGTGGCGGGTTCCGCCGCATGGTCCCCCAGACCGGCACCGGCCCCGCGACCGAGAGCGGCTTCGCGCACGGCAACGGAGACCTGCTGCTGCGCATGTCCGCCGACCTGGAGGCCTTCGGCGCGCCCACCCTCGTGGTCTGCAGCGCCGACCACGTCTTCAACATGGACCTGGCACCGGTCATCGAGGACCACGTCGCCGCCGGTCGGGCGGCCACGGTGCTCACGACCGAGGTCACCAAGAAGGACGCCTCGGACAACGTGGTCGTGATCGCCGACGCCGACGGCACGATCACGGCGATCGAGCACAAGCCGTCTCGTCCCTCCAGCGGGACGATCGCCACCGAGGTGTTCATCTACGACACCGCCGTCCTGCTCGAGACGCTGCGCCGGCTGCGGGCCGAGCTGGCCGGCGACCAGGAGGGTGACGACAGCGGCCTGGGCGACTTCGGCGAGCACGTCCTGCCCCGGCTGGTCGAGACCGGCAGGGCCGTGGCCGTGCCGATGAGCGGCTACTGGCGCGACGTCGGCCAGCCCGCTCTCTACCTCCAGTCGCACCGGGACCTCCTCGCCGGCCGGGTCGACGTGTTCGACCACGACACGAGGCCGGTCATCTCGCACTGGCCCGACCGTCCCGCCGCACGGGTCTCCTCGACCGGCGTGGTCTCGGACTCGATGCTCTCCCCGGGGTGCCACGTCTCCGGCGAGGTCGTCGGCAGCGTGCTCGGCCCCGGGGTGGTCGTGGAGAAGGGGGCCGTCGTGCGCGACAGCGTGCTCATGGAGGACTGCGTGGTGCGGTCCGGTGCCCACGTCCGGACCGCGATCCTCGACGAGCGCTGCGAGGTGCTGGCGGGAGCCCGGGTGGGGGAGGAGCCCGACGCCCGCCTCGCTCGTGACCAGGACGTGGTGCTGGCCGGCCGCGATTGCCGGGTCGGGGGAGAGATCGCCGCGGGCGCGCGCCTGGAGCCGGGCACCTCCACCAGCTAGAGGTACCAGCGGGACCGCCTGGGTCAGAGCAGGGAGCCGTGGGGCACGTAGGGCGCCGGCGGCTTCATCCCGCGCAGGCACAGGTAGCCGCTGGTGTGCACCGAGAGCCGGGCCGCGAGCCCGACGTCGATGGCCCACTGGTTGGCGGCGGTGATGTGGTGCAGCGAGACCGTGGACCCGGGTGCCGACGATCCGAAGGCCTCCCACACCAGGTCCGTGGCCGTACGCCGCGTGGTCGCCGCGACCAGGACGGGCGACCCGTCACCGCTGACGTACGCGTAGCCCTGGCTCGACGACGTCTCGCAGACGAGCAGACGGAACTGCTCGAGGAGCGCCTCGTGGTCGGAGAGGTGGGCGGCCCCGCGGGTCTGCCGGTCGACCGAGTCCATGAGGTCGATGTCGCTGGCGCTGCCCTCCCGGACCCGCTCGACCAGTGGCAGGGCGTCGCGGTCGACGGTCCCGGTGAYGAACATCTGCGGGTGCAGGGTGAAGCCCGCCAGGCGGTAGCGGCGCACGGCGGCCGGGTCCGCGCTCGCGGCGAACATCCCGCGCAGGCAGCCGCGGCCGTGGTGCAGGGCCGCGGCCAGCAGCTGGGTCCCGATGCCCCGGCCCTGCACGTCCGGCGCCACCGCGAAGGACGACAGGATCCACATCAGCTCGCGGACGCGCGAGACCGCGCAGCCCACGAGCCGACCGTCGAGCTCGGCGACCCAGCAGCCCTCGGGGTCGGTCGCCAGGGCGTGGGCCGTCCGCCGTGCCCACGCGACGTTGCGTTCCGGCGGGCGGGGAGACGGGTCCGCCCAGTCCCGCTGGAAGGTCCGCCGGTCCACCTCGTAGTAGGCCTGACCCGTCAGGTCCGCCATCGCCGCGAGATCCGACTCCCGGGCCGGCCGGAGGAGGAGTCCAGCGGTCACGACACGTGGGCGGCGAAGCGGGCGAGCAGGTCGTCCCAGTGCATGTACTTCGCGCGGACCTCCTCGGAGCCGTCGGCCCAGCCGCCGTGCTCGAGGCGGACGAGGGTGCCGGCGCCCTCCTCGGCGAACGTCACGTCGAGCCTGGTGGCCTCGGCCTTCTCGTGCCCCAGCCAGAACTCCTGGCCGAAGTGCCCCAGCGGCTCCCAGGTCGTCACCCGACCCCACACGTAGCGCTCGCCGTCGTCGTGGACGGTCGCGACGTCGCCCTCCGGGTCGATCTCGATGCTCGAGTACGTCGCCGGGTCCGGGCTGAGCATGGGGTCCCACCACTCACCCATCTGGGCGGTGAAGCCCACGAACGCCTGGGTGGGGGTCACCGGGACGACGGTCTCGCAGACGATCGGGTCGAGGGGCATGAGCCCATCCTCACGCATGGGACGCGTGCACGACGTCAGCCCGGCACGCGCGCCGCGAGGCCGGCCAGGGCCGCAGGGAAGATCTCGGCCGGCGGCGTGACGAGACCGGCGCCCACCTGCCCCACGCCGGCCCGCTTGCCGGCCATCCCGGTGTTGATCTGCGGGAGGATGCCCGTGCGGCAGACGCGGGTGACGTCGATGCCGCTCGGGGTGCCCTGGAAGTCGAGGACCGGCACGGACCAGCGGGGGTTCTCGCCGAGCGTGATCTCGTGCATCCGGCGCGTGGTCGCGAGGGCGTCGGGCACCGTGCCGCCGACGAGCCGCACGATCGCGGGTGCGGTCGCCATCGCGAAGCCGCCGATGCCGGCCGTCTCGGTGATGGCCGAGTCGCCGATGTCCGGGTTGGCGTCGTCGGGTCCGTAGTCGCCGAGGAACAGCCCCTCGGCCACCTGGGCCGGACCGGTGAACCACTCGTCGCCGGTGCCGGAGACCTGGATGCCGAAGTCGGTGCCGTTGCGGGCCATCGCGACGACCATGGTCGAGCCCTCGATGTCCCGGGCCGCGTCGAGCGCGAGCTTGCACGCCGGCATCGCGAGGTTGAGGAAGAAGTGGTCGTTGCCACCGATGAAGCGCAACGAAGCGGCGATGTCGGCGGTGTCGGCGCCACTGGCCGCCATCGCCGGCGCGAGGTCGCGCAGGAGCATCAGGGTCCCGGCGCGGTTGCGGTTGTGGGCCTCGTCGCCCATCTGGAGCATCTGGGTCAGGATCCCCGTCACGTCGACCGGGTCGCTGGCGCGCACGGCCGTACGCAGCAGCGGCCCGAGCACCGCGGACATCCAGCGCAGCCGCTCCAGCACGTCCGGTCCGTAGGCGCCGTACCGCAGCACCTTGCCGAGGCCCTCGTTGAGCGAGCAGTGGGTACGCCGCCCGGTGGTCGGGTCCTCCAGCACGAACATCCACATCGACGGGGTGACCACGCCGGCCATCGGCCCGACGGTGGAGCGGTGGTGGCAGGGCTCGAGGGTCACAGACCGGCCCTCTTCGAAGAGTGCGACCGCGTCCTCCGGGTCGGCGACGAGCCCCTCGAACGCAGCCCCGCCCATCAGCGCCCCCCGGAGTGGACCGGCCGTGCGGGCCCACGCGATGGGCGGTCCCGCGTGCAGGAACTGGCCGGGCTCCAGGCCGAGCACCTCGGAGGCGGGAGCGACGTCGACGAGGGTGGCCGAGACGCCGAGCATGGCGGCGAGCGCGCGCTCGKTGGCCGCCCGGCGGCGAGGGTCGGTGGCGACGGTGGCCAGGTCGCCCTCGGTGCCGGCCATCGGCGGGCGCCAGTCGACGCGGGTGACCGGCATCGCCTGGCCCTCCACCGCGTCGGCCAACATGTCTGCGCCTGCGGCGACGATGTGTGTGTCGGCGCCTGCGGCGACGATGTGTGTGGGGGCGCCCGCGGCGACGATGTGCGTGGGGGCGCCTGCGGCGACGATGTGTGTAGGGGTGGTCATGCGGTCCCGCCGATCGTCAGGGCGACCGCTCGCCGGGTCGCGGCGGCGTTGGACAGGTGGACCTCGGCGCCGGCACCGACCAGTGCCTGCACCTGGCGGTCGAGGTCCTGGGGGTCGTGCGTCGTGCCGACGACGGCCACGACCACCGGCTGGGTGATCACCGCCAGCGCCGGTGCGAGGAGCGTCGCCGGGTCGGGTTCGGCGCCGTGGCCGAGGACGACGTCGAGGAGCAGCACCCCGGTCGACGGGTCGGCGGCGGCCCGGGCGAGGTGCTCGAGGCGCAGCGTCTGGTCGATCATCGGGTGCGCCCGCCCGGCCGTGAGGGCGTCGTCGCCGAAGTCGACCATCGTGTGGGTGTCGGCGGTCAGGTCGGGGCCGAGGGCCAGCTCGGGGGAGAGCGGGATGTTGCTGCGGATGGGCCCCAGCCCGGCGGCGGCGACGAGCATCGCCTCGTCGCACAGGGTGCCGCCCACGAAGAGCCCGCGCAGGTGGCCGCCGCTCGACGCCCGCGGGACGGCGGGGAGGTACGTCGGCCACTCGGGGACGTCCGCGCCCAGGCGACGCAGCACCGCCTCGGCCGCCGTCGTCAGGTCGGGGCGACCCGGCCCCAGGAACGCGAGCTCGACCGGGGTGCCGAGCCCGGCGGCGTACGCCTCGATGTCTGCGGCGACCTCGTCGGCGGGTGGCTTGGAGACGAGCACGATCAGCTCCACCGAGTCGTCGGCGTCGAGCCGGGCCAGCGCGGCCCGGGTCGAGAGCCCGCCGACCGCCGTCGACAGGTCCCGGCCGCCGACGCCCAGGGCGTGGGTGACCCCGACGCCGGCGTGGTCGAGCAGGCAGAGCAGCTGCTGGCAGCCGGTGCCGGAGGCGGCCACGAGGGCCACCGGTCCGGGGGACGTCGCATTGGCGAAGCCGAGGCCGAGCCCTCCGACGACCGCGGTCCCGCAGTCGGGTCCCATCACGAGGACGCCGCGCTGTGCGGCGGCCCGCTTGAGCGCGACCTCCTGGGCCACGGGCACGTTGTCGCTGAAGACCATCACGTCGCGACCGGCGTCGACGGCGTCCATCGCCTCCACGAGCGCGCTGGCGCCCGGGACGGAGACGAGCACCACGCCGTCGGTCGTGCCCCGCAGGGCGATCGCGGTCGTGCGGGGCGGCGCGACGTCCGCGCTCGCCGACGGAGCGCGCGTGGTCAGGGCCGTGGTGATGGCCTCCTCGACCTCGGCCACGACCGCGTCGGGCGCGTCGGGCGCCAGTCGGAGCGCGACCACCATCTCGTTGGGCGTCGCCCCGGACGGGACGGTGAAGCCCATCTGGGCAAGCACCTCGAGGTTGAGCGTGGTCGCCATCGCGACCTGGGCGGTCTCGACGCCGGCGATGCCCTGGACGGTGCGGCTCAGCTGGAGCAGCGCCACGGAGTCGGCGTAGGCGCCCCGGCGCAGCTCGACGAGGTCGCGACCCTTCGTGGTGGTCATGCGGCGTGCCTTCCGGTGTCGAGGAGGTGCTGACGGGCAGCGACCGCGCCGGCCAGCAGCCCGAGGCCCGAGGTGTGCCCGACGGCGGCGAGGTCGGTGGTCGCGGTGTGCTCGGCCGGGGTGCCCAGGGCAGCGACGTACGCCGCGAACTGCGGCAGCACCTCACCACGCAGCGCGCACTCCAGCAGCGCCGCCGACAGCCGCGTGGTGCGCGGCAGGAGGGCCCGGACCCGGGTGTCGTGGTCGGGGGTGTCGAGGCCAGCGGCGCGGTGGATCGCGATCCAACCGCACAGCACGTCGTCGCCGAGGGGGGTGAGGCCGCTGCCGCGGCCCACGAGGCGCTCGGGCCGCTGGGGGGTGACGGCCAGCTCCGTCAACCGGACCGGCGTGACGGGTGCGGCTCTGCCGGCGGGGGTGAGCAGGGGGACCGCGACGTCCACAGCACGGCGTACGGGCAGGGCCGTCCCGTCGACGCGCAGCACCCCGTCGCGGACCAGCGCGTGGTCACCACGCAGGGGGGCCACGGTGGGAGCGGCCAGCCGCAGCCCGCACGGGACGGCGGTGGCACGGGCCCCGAGGACGCCGACGCAGCCGATGCCGTCCACGTCGAGGTAGATCGCGTGGGCCCCGCGGTGCAGCACGGTCACGGTCGAGTCGGGGAGCCCGGCGACGAGGTCCCGCAGCCGCGGCGAGGCGCTCACGGGGAGTTCGACCGTCATGCTGGTTCACGCTAGGTGCGGGCACTACGGTTTGCCGATGTGAGGTGTTGCCAACGATCCCCACGAAGAGGTGCAAGTCTTGATAATCGCTGACGGAGCGGGTGCCGCCCCCGGGCTCAACGACGCGCTGACCCGCCTCGTGGTGGACGGGGGTGACCTGGACGGCGTGGCCACCGAGGTCGGACGGGTGCTCGGCGCCGGGGTGCTCGTCACCTCGACCGACGGCCGGGTCCGAGCCGCCGCCAGGACGGAGCCCGTCGAGGAGGCCCTGACGGCCGGTGACTGGACCGATCCCAGCGGTCGCTTCCGGGTCGAGCGCGCGACCTCCACCCCGTCGCCGCTGGGCGCGGGGGAGGTGCGAGTGGTCCGCATCGTGGCGGAGGGCGCCGACCTGGCCCGGCTCGTGGCCTGCCGGACCTCGGCGCCGTTCACGGACGCCGACACCGCCGACCTCGAGCTCGCCGCGGCGATCGCGGCCCTCCTCATCACCCGCGAGCACGCCGTCACGGGCGTCGAGAACAAGTACCAGGCCGACTTCCTGCGCGACCTGCTCCTCGGGCGGCCGGGTCCGGCGGCGTACGTCGAGGAGCACCTCGACGCCTTCGACTGGGACCTGACCCGTCCCGCGGTGGTGGTCTGCGCGGAGATCGATCCCACCGCGGCCGAGGAGGGCCCGGTCTCCAACCACCAGCACCGGCAGTGGCAGGAGCGCTTCGCGCGGGCGTGGCGCCAGGTGGTCCGCGAGCTCGCGGTGGCCAGCCCGCTGGCCGACTTCTCCTCCGAGGTGGTGTGCCTCCTGTCGGTGGAGGACGACGACCCGCGCGGCCACCAGGTCGTACGCCGCGTGGTCGACGCCGTCACCGGTGACAAGGGCGGTGGCCGGCGCTCGTTCACGGTGGGCGTGAGTCGCGAGTCGACCTCACGGGACGACCTGCCACGCGCCTACGCCCAGGCCCGGCGGTCCGTGGAGATCGGTCGGCGTCTCCGCGGGCCCGGCTCCACGACGTACTTCGACGAGCTCGGCGTCCACCGCCTCATCGCGCTCGTGCCGGACCCCGCCGAGCTCCGCGCGTTCGCGAGCGACGTGCTCGGCCCCCTGGCCGGCACGTCGACAGAGGCCGTCGACCTGCGCGAGACGTTGCAGGTCCTGCTCGACACCAACTTCAACGTCGCCGAGGCTGCGCGGCTGCAGTTCTTCCACTACAACACGATGCGGTACCGGGTCGGCAAGCTGGAGCGGCTCCTCGGGCCGCTCTCGACCGACCCGCACCTGCGCCTCGACGCGGCGGTCGCCCTCCGCGTCCTCGACCTCGGGCCCTGACGCGACTCTGTCGCTCCGGTTCCCCCGTGAGAGCGGTGAGCCAGCCACATTCTGTGGACCCAGGATGTGGCTGGGCGACCGCCGCCCCGGCGCGCCGCCCCCGACACGCTCGAGGGCGGTGACCCAGCCACGTTTTCGCGCGCAGGAATGTGGCTGGCTCACCGCCCACCGGGGCGCGCGCGCAGGGATGTGGCTGGCTCACCGCCCACCGGGGCGCCCGCCCAGGAATGTGGCTGGCTCACCGCCCACCGGGGCGCCCGCCCAGGAATGTGGCTGGCTCACCGCCCACCGGGGTGAGAGGAGGCGACCGGGACGAAGGACGCGCCCCAACCTCTGCCACCCCCGACGGCGTTCCTTCGGCAGTTCTCGCCCGTGAGGGTGTCTGATGAGCGCCACTACCTTGTGGAGCCACACGGAGTGGTCGTCGCGGGCCGCAGGAGACGTGCCAGGGAGGGAACCCAGATGTCGATGTTCAAGTGGGACGTGGTGGATCCGGCGCCGGGAGTGGCCGTCGCCCCCCACCAGAGACTGCCGTGGGGCAAGACCGTGGGCCTGGGTGCCCAGCACGTCGTGGCCATGTTCGGGGCGACCTTCGTCTTCCCGCTGGTCATGGGGCTGGACCCCAACCTCGCCATCATGTTCTCGGGCATCTGCACGATCATGTTCCTGCTGATCTGCGCCAACAAGGT
Organism: Nocardioides sp. P4_G4; assembly: GCF_056401085.1. Taxonomy (NCBI): domain Bacteria; kingdom Bacillati; phylum Actinomycetota; class Actinomycetes; order Propionibacteriales; family Nocardioidaceae; genus Nocardioides; species Nocardioides sp. P4_G4. The sequence goes on along the minus strand of NZ_JBFUKA010000053.1, from coordinate 3,389 downwards.
CCCCAGCTACCTCGGCACCAGCGCCTCGTTCGTGGCCAGCGTCGCGGCTATCCGGGGCCAGGGCGGCGACTCGAGCGACGTCACCGGCGCGATCCTGATCGGCGGCCTCGTGCTCGCGCTGGTCGGCCTGCTGGTGCACTTCGCCGGCGCCCGGTGGATCCACCGCATCCTGCCGCCGGCGGTGACCGGTGCCGTGGTCATGCTGATCGGCTTCAACCTCGCTCCCGTGGTGGCGGGCATCTACTGGCCCCAGGACCAGTGGATCGCCCTGCTGACGGCCGCCTTCATGGTCTTCGCGGCCGTCGTGCTGCCCGGCTTCTGGTCGCGCATCGCGGTCTTCCTGACGCTGATCTTCGGCTACCTGATCTCGTTCATCGCCGACAAGGTCCTGGGTCCGATCACGTCCGTCCTCGGAGGTGCGACCGAGGCGACCGAGCACGACCGCGTCTCGTGGGCCGGTGTGAAGGCGGCGGACTGGATCGGCCTGCCCAGCGGCACCCTGTCGGACGGGGTCTCCGTCGTTCACGGGCCGAGCGTCTCGCTGACCTTCGTGCTGCTCGTCCTGCCGGGTGTCATCGCACTGGTCGCGGAGAACACCGGCCACGTCAAGGCGGTCGCGCAGATGACCGGCGAGAACCTCGACCCCTACATGGGTCGGGCGATCGGCGCCGACGGCCTCGCCACCGCCCTGGCCAGCGCCTTCGGTGGCTCGCCCACGACGACGTACGCCGAGAACATCGGCGTCATGGGCGCCACGCGGGTCTACTCGACCGCCGCCTACTACGTCGCGGCGGTCGTGGCCATCCTGCTCGGCCTCTGCCCGAAGTTCGGGGCCGTCGTCAACGCGACCCCTGGTGGCGTGCTCGGCGGTATCACCGTCGTGCTCTACGGGATGATCGGCCTCGTCGGCGCCAAGATCTGGGTCGAGAACCATGTCGACTTCGGCGAGCCGCGCAACCTGGTCGGCCTGGCCGCGGGGCTCATCGCCGGCATCGGCAACGTCACCTTGCAGGTCACCGACGACTTCGAGCTCAGCGGCATCGCGCTCGGGACCATCCTGGTCATCGTCTTCTACCACATGGTCTCCGGGCGTTCGGGAGACGAGACTGGGCACGTCAGCCAGGCCGTCTCCCACAAGGAGTAGTCACCGTGAAGCCGGCTCCTTTCGCGTACCACCGACCCGGGACGGTCGCCGAGGCCGTGCGCGTCCTCGCGGCCGACCCGGACGCGAAGGTGCTCGCGGGCGGGCAGTCCCTGATCCCGCTGCTGTCGATGCGGCTCGCGGCACCGTCCGCCCTCGTCGACCTCGGCGCCATCCCCGGTCTGGACTCGATCCAGGTGGACGCGGACGGGGTCCGGGTCGGTGCGCTCGCGCGCCACGCCCAGGTCCTCGCCGACGACGGGGCCGCCACCTCCCAGCCGCTCCTGCGCCTGGCGCTCACGCACGTCGCGCACCCCACGATCCGCAACCGTGGGACGACCGTCGGCTCCGTCGTGCACGCCGACCCGGCGGCCGAGATGCCGGTGCTGCTGCGGCTGCTGGACGGCTCGGTCGACGTCGAGGGCCCCGCGGGCCGGCGCACGATCGAGGCCGCCGACCTCTTCGTGGGACCGCTGGAGACCTCGCTGCACCACGACGAGGTGGCCACGTCGGCGTTCTTCCCGGCGTTGCCGGTCGGCGGGGGAGTCGCGTTCGAGGAGATCTCCCGTCGCCACGGCGACTACGCCATGGCCGGCGTCGCGGTCGTCGTACGTCGTGAGGGCGAGCAGGTCGTCGAGGTGCGCGCAGGTTTCGTCTCGGTCAGCGACACCCCGGTCGTCGTCGACCTCACCGAGTCGGTCGCCTCCGGGGCCGACCCGGGGGACGCGGCGCTCGCCTCCCTCGACCCCACGGCCGACGTCCACGCCACCGCCGACTACCGGGCCCACCTCGTCCGGGTGCTGACCCGACGGGTCGTCACCGCCGCCCTCGACGACGCATCCTCCAGGAGCCCGATCCGATGACCCGCCCAGCTGGACTCGAGCGCCACGACGTCACCCTGCGCGTCAACGGCGCCCCGCACGCGATCTCGGTCGAGCCCCGCCGGCTGCTCTCCGACGCGTTGCGGCACGACTGCGGCCTCACCGGCACCCACGTGGGCTGCGAGCACGGTGTCTGCGGTGCGTGCACGGTGCTCGTCGACGGGTCGCCCGCCCGGTCCTGCCTGATGCTCGCGGTGGCCTCCGAGGACGTCGAGATCACCACCGTGGAGGGGCTGACGGAGGCCGACGACTCGCTGGGTCCGGTGCAGCAGGCCTTCGCCGACTGCCACGGCCTCCAGTGCGGGTTCTGCACGCCGGGCTTCCTGACCACCATCACCGCCGGCCTGCGCGACAACCCCGACCCCACCCGCGAGGAGGCCCAGGAGATGATCGCCGGCAACCTGTGCCGCTGCACCGGCTACCAGAACATCGTCGCCGCGGTCCTGCGCGCCGCCGAGCTCCAGGGCGGCGCCTCGTGACCACGAAGCTCTTCGGCCAGAAGGTGCCGCGCGTCGAGGACCAGCGCTTCCTCCGCGGTCGCGGCCGCTACGTCGACGACGTGCTCGTCGGGCCGGCCACCCTGCACGCCGCCGTCCTCCGCTCGCCGCACGCCCACGCCCGGATCCTCGACATCGACGTCTCGGACGTCCTCGACCTCGACGGCGTGCACGCCGTCTGGACGTACGACGACCTCGACGGCGTGATGGCCGACCCGCTGCCCCTGCTGATCCCGCACCCCGCACTCACCCACGGCCGCACCCAGTTCGCGCTCGCCAGGGACGAGGTCAACCACGTCGGCGAGGCGATCGCGTTCGTGGTCGCCGAGGACCGCTACGTCGCCGAGGACGCCGTCGACCGGATCCGGGTCAGCTACGAGTTCCTGCCTCCGGTGGTCGGCATCGAGGCCGCCCGCGCTGCGACCCACCTCGTGCACGACGACGTCCCCGGCAACGTCGGCGCCCGGATGGAGCAGCACAACGGCGACGCCCCCGCGGCGATCGCGGCCGCCCCGCACCGGCTCTCCCTCGACCTGACCATCGAGCGCAGCGCCTGCCAGCCGATGGAGGGCCGGGGAGTCGTCTCCCGCTGGGACCCCGACACGAGCAGGCTGACCGTGTGGACCTCGACCCAGACCTCCACGGGGGTCCGGGGCTGCGTGGCCGCCCGACTGGGTCTCGACCTGGCGCAGGTCGACGTGATCACCCCCGACGTGGGGGGCGGGTTCGGCGTGAAGATCAACCACCCCTGGCCCGAGGAGCTCCTGGTCCCGATGGCGGCGCGGGCGCTGGGCCGGCCCGTGAAGTTCACCGAGGACCGCCGCGAGCACTTCATCTCCTCCGCCCACGAGCGCGGGCAGGTGCACCACG
>NZ_JBFUKA010000052.1:0-48125 GCF_056401085.1 Nocardioides sp. P4_G4 | reverse complement strand
GCCGCAGCCGGAGCCTCGGCCGCAGCGGGAGCCTCGGCCGCAGACGGGCTCGGCACGGCGGCAGGGGCGGCGGGCGACGCCGTGGCGGGCGTCCCGGCTGCCGGCACCTCGCCGGGAGCCATCTGCGGGGCCGGGTGCTGGGGAGGGGACGCCGGGGCGGTCGCAGGAGCCGACTCCCGAGGCGTCTCCGGGCGGGTCGGCTCCGGGCGGGTCGGCTCCGGGCGGGTCGCCGTCGGCCGGGGGGCCACGGCACGGGCCGGGGCGGCACCGGCGGCGGGAGCACTCACCGCACCGGACACGTCGAGGCGCCGCTCGAGGCGGTCGAGGCGCGCCATCACGCCGTCGCTGGTGTGGTCGGCACCGGGCAGCAGGACCCGGGCGCAGATGAGCTCGAGGAGCAGCCGCGGCGCCGTGGCGCCCCGCATCTCGGTGAGCCCGGCGGCGACGATGTCGGCGGCGCGGCTCAGCTCGAGCGCGCCGAAGTGGGCCGCCTGGGCCACCAGCCGCTCCCCCGCGTCCTCCGCGACGTCGATCAGCCCGCTCGCCGGCGCCTCGGGCACCGCGGCCACGATGACCAGGTCGCGCAGCCGGCGGAGCAGGTCCTCGGTGAAGCGGCGCGGGTCCTGGCCGGTCTCGACGACCTTGTCGACGACCCCGAACACCGCCGCCCCGTCGCCGGCCGCGAACGCGTCCACGACCTCGTCGAGCAGCGAGTCGGGGGTGAAGCCGAGCAGCGCCGTCGCCAGGGCGTGGGTGACGCCGGTCGGGCCGGCACCGCCGAGGAGCTGGTCGAGGACCGAGAGCGTGTCGCGGGCCGAGCCGCCGCCGGCGCGCACCACGAGGGGCAGCGCGGCCGGCTCGATGGCCACGCCCTCCTCGGTGCACAGCCGGGAGAGGTAGTCCGAGAGCAGCCGCGGCGGGATCAGCCGGAAGGGGTAGTGGTGGGTGCGCGACCGGATCGTCGGGAGGACCTTCTCCGGCTCGGTGGTCGCGAAGATGAAGCGCAGGTGGGGTGGCGGCTCCTCGACCAGCTTGAGGAGCGCGTTGAAGCCCTGCGGCGAGACCATGTGGGCCTCGTCGATGATGTAGATCTTGTAGCGGTCGCGGACCGGGGAGAAGAACGCCTTCTCGCGCAGGTCCCGGGCGTCGTCGACGCCACCGTGCGAGGCGGCGTCGATCTCGATGACGTCGATGGAGCCGGATCCGCCGCGAGCCAGCTCACGGCAGGAGTCGCACTCGCCGCACGGGTCGGCGATCGGCGCCCGGGCGCAGTTGAGGGAGCGGGCCAGGATGCGGGCCGACGTCGTCTTGCCGCAGCCGCGCGGGCCTGAGAAGAGATAGGCGTGGTTGACCCGGTCGTTGGCGAGCGCGACGCGCAGCGGCTCGGTGACGTGGTCCTGGCCGATGACCTCGGCGAACGTCTCGGGCCGGTAGCGGCGATAGAGGGCGAGCGGTGACTCCACGTCTGAACCCTAACCACCGGGTCCGACAGCGACCACCGAGCGCTGCGCGCTGGGGCCCCCACCGGACGAAAGGGCCCCCCACGCACCCGACAGAGCTTGCTTGCCCTTGCTGCCTTCCGGCCCTGGGGGAGTTGGGCTAGATGTCGCCACGTGGGGGGTTGTCGCAGAGTCTAGGCGAGGGTCCGCGCACCGCCCAATGCGACCCCGACGGAGGCGATTTCACGCCCGGTCGGACGACCGGTACGCTCCTGCGCGGAGGATTCGCCTAGTGGCCTATGGCGCTCGCTTGGAAAGCGGGTTGGGTGTGAAAGCCCTCAGGGGTTCGAATCCCCTATCCTCCGCCACTGACAGGTCTGTGACCTGCGAGAACGCCGACCTTGTTCCGCTGTGGCCAAGGTCGGCGTTCTTTGGGCTCTGGGCCTCGTAATCTTAGTTGCGTCTCGGGCCCGGTGCCGCTTTCCGCTCACGCCGCAGATCCGTGCCCGGTGGTCAAGCGAACGCTCCCGAGTCCGTCGCCGCGGCGGCCAGCGCCGGGGCGAGTGGGCCAGCCTTCGGGGCAGGTCCGGTCCGGTTGGTCGGTGGCGAACTGTTGTTCGGCGTCCTCATCGATGAGTCCCTGGTCGCATAGCCACTCGACGGCGCGGCGCTGGGCTCGACGATCGCGAAGGGCATCCCACGCCGGGATGAGTTCTGGGTGGCGTCATAGATCCGGGCCTTGAAGCGCCGGAACGCTCCTCGCACATGGAGAGCCGCAGGCAGGTACTCCACCCTCTTGAACTGCGCTCGGAGAACGGACCGCCGTCGCTGTCGGGGAGCGCGCATGCGAGCCGGTCACGCCGAGATCGGCCAAGCGCGGAGACGGTTCGCCGCTTGGCCGTTGGTTCGGCTGACGCTCTGAGGAGCGTTCTCCCAAATCTCGCGGAAGTGATTGCCGCGCACGGCGAGGATGAGGACACTGGAAGGCACACCCCGCTAGCTGCATGGGCGGAGGAGGTTGTGATGGCCGAGCCGGAGGCGCCGACGCCCTCAGGAGCCGTCGACGCGCAGGAGCACGCGCGCCTCCTGAGGAACTACGCCGTCCTGACCGACCAGTTCGCCGCGGCAAACGAGGTCCTGTCCGCGCTGGGCCGCGCCGCCGGTGACCCCGACGCCGTACTGACCACGGTCGTTGAGAGTGCGCGCCGGCTCTGCCGGTCGGACGCAGCTCACCTGTACGTCCTGAAAGAGGGCGTCTACCGGCTGATCAAGTCGGTCGGCATCTCCGAGGAGTCGGTCGAGGTGATCGCCGAGCACCCGATGCCAGTCGACCGCAAGACGCTGATCGGCCGGGTCGGTCTGGACCGGAGGGCCCAGCAGATCGCCGACGTGCTCGCGGACGCGGAGTACGGCCGCCACGACCTCCAGCGGGTGGCCGGGTTCCGGACCACCATGGGCGCGCCGATGATCCTCGACCAGGAGGTCGTGGGCGCACTCGCGGTCTGGCGCAACGACGTCTGCCCGTTCGACGAGCGGGAGATGGCCATCGTGTCGGCCTTCGCCGCTCAGGCGGCCATGGCCGTCAACGGCGTCACGCTCGTGCAGGAGCTCGAGGCCCGCGGGGCGGAGCTGGCGAAGAAGGTCGATGCCCTCGAGGCACTGCAACAGGTCAGCGAGGCCGTCAACTCCAGCCTCGAGATCGACAACGTGCTTTCGACGATCGCCATGCACGCCGTCGAGCTGTCGGAGACCGACGGCGGCTCGATCATGGAGTACTCCGAGCCCGACCGCTGCTTCATGGTGCGCAGCGTCTACCGCACGGCCCCCGGCGTCGTCGAGCGGCTCCGCGCGGTTCGCATCGACGTCGACCAGACCCTCGTCGGGCGTGCCGCGAAGGGGCGCCGGCCGATCGCGGTGCCCGACCTGGCGGCCGTGCCCCTGGATCCGCACCTCCAGATCCTTTACGACGACGGCTGGCGATCGCTGCTCGCCGCGCCCATGCTCCACGAAAGCAAGATCGTCGGCTCGCTCATCGTTCGGCGCAAGCGGACCGGAGACTTCTCGGAGGAGACGATCGATCTCATCGAGACCCTCGCGAGCCAGTCCGCCCTGGCCCTGCAGAACGCCCGGCTCTACCGCGAGCTCAAGGAGCAGAGCCTGGAGCTGGAGCTGGCCAGCCGGCACAAGTCGGAGTTCCTGGCCAGCATGTCCCACGAGCTGCGAACTCCGCTCAACGCAGTGCTCGGGTTCTCGGAGGTGCTGCTGGAACGGATGTTCGGTGACATCAACGAGCGGCAGGAGGAGTACCTCCGTGACATCCACGGGTCCGGGMAGCACCTGCTGGAGCTCCTCAACGAGATCCTCGACCTGTCGAAGATCGAGGCCGGGCGGATGGAGCTGGAGTACTCGTCGATCGAGCTGCGGTCGCTGCTGGAAGACGCCACCTCGATGCTGCGGCAACGTGCCGCCGACGGCGGCGTCGAGCTCAGCGTCGACATCGCGGACGACGGCGACGTCGTCCATTCAGACGTGCTGCGGCTCAAGCAGATCGTCATCAACCTGATGACGAACGCCGTCAAGTTCACGGGCGCCGGCGGCTCGGTGGTCGTCCGCACGCGCCGACGCGGGGCCGACCTCGAGATTACGGTGACGGACAGCGGCATCGGCGTACCCGAGGCGGACCAGCAACGGATCTTCGAGTCGTTCCAGCAGGGCGGTCGGGGCAGCTCGCACGAGGAGGGCACCGGGCTCGGTCTCACCCTCTCCAAGCGACTGGTCGAGCTGCTCGGCGGCAAGATGTGGCTGGACAGCGAGGTCGGTGTCGGCAGCACCTTCGGTTTCTCGCTCCCCGGCCGGGAGCCGGAGAGCCTGGATCAGGGCGACCCCCACGAGCCGCACCTGGTGGGCGAGGTCGTCGTCATCGAGGACGACCGGCCGTCGCTGGAGCTGCTCACGGTCTACCTGACCGGGTTGGCCGCGGGGGTCACTGTGGCTCGGGACGGACCGTCCGGCCTCGAGGCGGTGAGGAGGGTGCACCCCGCGGTCGTGCTCCTGGACATCCGGCTACCGGGCATTGACGGCTGGGCGGTGCTTGAGGCGCTCAAGGGCGACTCGGACACGCGCGACATACCGGTCGTCGTGGCCTCGATCGTGGACGAGCGTTCACGAGGCGTGGCGCTCGGGGCGGCGGCGTACCTCGTCAAGCCGGTCAGCCGAGACGACCTGCGCTTGGCTCTGACCACGGTGGCGGGCACATGAGCGCGCACACGATCCTCGTCATCGAGGACAACCCCAAGAACCTGAAGCTGGTCAGAGCGGTCCTCGAGTTCTCCGGCTACGAGGTCATCGAGGCGACGTCGGGCGAGGAGGGAGTACGTCTCGCGCACGAGACCTCCCCCGACCTGGTCCTGATGGACCTCCAACTGCCGGGCATCGACGGCGCCGAGGCGTTGCGCCAGATCCGCTCGGACACGGACGGGCCCGGCGTGCCGATCGTCGCGGTGACGGCGTTCGCGATGTCCGACGACCGGGACCGAGCCTTCGCGTCGGGGTTCGACGGCTATGTGGAGAAGCCGATCAGTGCCCGCGCCCTCCCGCAACAGGTCCGTGACTTCATCGAGCTCGGAGGTACGACGTGAACGACCCGACCCCAGCGAAGGCCACCGTCCTGGTCGTCGACGACCAGCCGGCAAACATCAGGCTGCTCGACGCGATCCTGACCTCCCGCGGCTACGACGTGCTCTCCGCAGGGTCCGGGGAGGATGCTATGAAGGCGGTCGCCGAGTCCGAGGTCGACCTTGTCCTCCTGGACATCGTGATGCCCGGTATGGACGGCTACGAGGTGTGCCGGCGGATCCGCGAACAGGTTGACACGGCGTACCTGCCGGTCGTGATGGTGACCGCGAGCGGCGACGAACAGAAGCTGCGGGCCCTGGAGGYAGGCGCGGACGATTTCCTGACCAAGCCGATCAACCAGAGCGAGCTGCTCGCCCGGGTCGCCTCCCTCGCGCGGATCAAGCGCTACCAGGACACCATCAAGAGCCAGGCAGACGAGCTCGCGGCCTGGAACCGAGAGCTGGAGAACCGCGTCGAGACCCAGGTCGACCAGCTCAACCGGATGGGTCGACTGCGGCGCTTCCTGTCCCCCCAGCTGGCTGAGCTGATCGTCGACTCGGGTGACGAGTCGTTCCTCGAGAGCCACCGCCGCGAGATCGTGGTCGTCTTCTGCGACATGCGCGGCTTCACGGCGTTCGCCGAGTCGGCCGAGCCCGAGGAGGTGATCGGGGTCCTCAACGAGTACCACGAGGCGCTCGGGGACCTGATCTTCCGGTTTGAGGGCACCTTGGAACGGTTCACCGGCGACGGCCTGATGGTCTTCTTCAACGACCCCGTCCGATGCGACGACGGGGCCCTGCGGGCGATCCGGATGGGACTAGCGATGCGCACCCGCGTGCGTGGACTGGCCGAGTCCTGGGCCCTGCAGGGTCACGACCTGGCGATGAGCGTCGCCATCTCGCAGGGCTACGCGACCCTCGGCAAGATCGGCTTCGACGGGCGGTTCGACTACGCCGCGATCGGGAGCGTCACCAACGTGGCCGCCCGACTGTGCGACATCGCCGACCCGTGGCAGATCCTCGTCACCGAGCGGGTGTTCTCCGCCGCCGGGCCGGTCGTGGTCGGTGAGGACATGAGCACGCGCGAGCTGAAGGGGCTCAGCCGCGGCGTCCGCACGATCAGCGTCAGAGGCGTCGACAACTCGCGGACCGCATCATGACCGACGACCTGTGGACGGCGCCGTACGCCGGCCCCGACGTGCTCTCCTCCCTGTCCGAGGACGACCGGTACCAACGGTTCGACGCCCTGCAGGCACGGATGGCCGGCGTGTGGGAGGACATGCGCCTCAACCACGATGACGAGTCGGTCGTGGTCATCCCCTCGATCAGCCTCGACCGGGACGTGGGCTCCAGCGGCAGCATGACCCAGGCGATGGAGGAGCGCTTCCTGTTCCTGCTGATGCTCCTGCGCCAGCCCCGGCTGCGGATGGTTTACGTGACGTCGATGCCCATCGCGCCGGAGATCATCGAGTACTACCTGGCCTTGCTGCCCGGCGTGATCCCGAGCCACGCCCGCAGCCGGCTGTCACTGGTGGCGGTGCACGACTCGTCGGGTCGGTCCCTGAGCGAGAAGCTCCTCGCCCGTCCTCGTCTGCTGGCCCGGATCGCCGCTATGGTGCCCAACACCGCCCGCTCACACCTGATCCCGTACAACACGACCGAGCTGGAGCGCGACGTCGCCCTCTCGCTCGGGATCCCGATGTACGGCGCCGACCCGCGGCTCGCCCCGCTCGGCTCGAAGACCGGTTGCCGCCGGATGTTCGCAGAGGTCGGCGTGCCTCACCCGCTCGGCGTGGAGGACCTGCGCACGCTCGATGACCTGGCCGACGCCGTCATGTTCATGCGCGCCCAGCGACCGACGATGGACAGCGTCATCGTGAAGCTCAACGAGGGTGTGTCCGGTGCCGGGAATGCCGTGGTGCGGCTCTCCGGTCTGCCCGCGCCGGGGGCCGCCGACGAGCGTCCCCAGGTGATGCAGCGAATCCGGGAGATGGAGCTGGAGTCGAAGGAAACACCCTTCGAGGCGTACGTCGCAAAGTTCGYCGAGGGCGCCGGCATCGTGGAGGAGCGGATCACCGGGACCTACCTCGAGAGCCCCAGCGTGCAGCTGCGGGTGCAGCCCGGTGGCAAGGTCGAGCTGCTGTCGACCCACGACCAGCTGCTCGGCGGCGCCAGCGGCCAGAGCTACCTCGGCTGCGTGTTCCCGGCCGCGCCCGAGTACGCCCGGCTGATCACCCGCGACGCTGAGCTGATCGGGCAGCAGCTGGCCCGCGACGGCGCGCTCGGGAGGTTCGCGGTCGACTTCGTCGTTGTGCGTGGCGCGGACGGCGAGTGGTCGTCGTACGCGATCGAGCTGAACCTGCGCAAGGGCGGCACGACCCACCCGTTCCTCACGCTGCAGTTCCTCACCGACGGCCGGTACGACCCAGCGACCGCATTGTTCCTCACGCCACGCGGACACGAGAAGCACCTGGTGGCCACCGACCACCTCGAGGCCGAGGAGCTGCGCGGGCTGATGCCCAGCGACCTGTTCGACATCGTGGCCCGGCACGGTCTGCACTTCGACCAGTCCCGTCAGGTCGGGATCGTCTTCCACATGATCAGCTGCCTCACCGAGCACGGCCGGATCGGCCTGACCGCCGTCGGCGACAGCGCCAAGGAGGCGGACCGGAGGTATCGGGACGCGCAGCGGATCGTGCTGGAGGAGGCCCGCAGTTCGGTGGAGGAACAACCACTGCCGGGTTGATGCACGTCGTCATCACGAGACYCCGTCGCAGGCGTTCAGTGCACCCCAACCACCAGCTTCTTGGGCCACCGGGCGAGCGCCGTCCGACACATTGGCCGGGGTGACCGTGTCGAAGGAGCCGCGTTCGGCCGGAGCGCACAACTGCACGCCGACACCGCCCTTGTCGGCGCGCAGAATGATGTCCCGTCGTGGGACTCCGCCGAACGATCGACCATTCCGCACGGTGGGCTAGAGCCAGGTTGACGACGACCGGTGCTCTGCAGCCTGGTCGCCAGCAATGAGAGATAACAGTCCGGCCCGATTCCAAGTCGGAGCGACACCGCGGGCATGCAACAGGTAGTCCACCTGCGCCTCGGGGTCGACGTCGACGCCGTCCGCGAGGCCGGCCAAGATCGTGGTGAGGTACGCCGCGGACGGCGCGACGGGTGGGCCGGTCGAGCCCGGTCGTGCGGTCATCGTCATGACCGGCACGCCGTCGTGCGGCGCGAGCTCGAGTATCGTGTCGTAGACGCTGGAAAGCGCCACGAGCCGACCGTCGTCGTCCCGTACCAGGTCGGCGCCGCCCTCCAAGCGGGCCTCCTGGGCGACCACGTCGCTGAACTGGCCGAAGCTGACGAGGTAGGCGCGAGTGAGGACCACCCCCTCTGCGGATGGGTCGTAGAACGCCATGCCTCCGCCCCAGACCGTCGAGGTTCCTGCGAACCAAAGTGCTCCGGGCCGCCGCATTGCCAGCGAGTCGCGCGGCGGCGTCGCGTCTCGGCATCCCGTGTACTCGCGGCGGGAGCCGTCGGGACGTCCGCCCTCGAGGTAAGTCCGATACCGGCGCCGCGACAGGTTCGAGGCGTAGGCGAGGTACCAGACCGGATCTCCGGTCGCCAGGTCCGCGGTGTCGCCGATGGCGGTCACGCGAGCCGGCCACATTGCATCACCCACAAGAGCATACGAAATCACTGCGTCCATATGCGGGCACCAGCGCGCGACAGGGTCGAAAGCATCGGTCAAGAACCAGCATCAGACGGATGGACGCACCCAGATTGACCGATGGGCAACACCCTTGTCCGTGCCTGAAGCCCTCAGGGGTTCGAATCCCCTATCCTCCTCCGCTGAGCAGGCGTTCTGCGTCTGGCGCGCAGCGTGTGGAGCCAGTGCTTCGACTGACCGCCCCCTCCGCAGGGTGCGACCTGGATCGAAGCGCAAACGCCACTCGGCGTCGAACCCCATCGACATACCCTCCGACCGGTTCGTCTCCCTCGACGGCGTCCGCTTGCACTACCTTGACTGGGGCGGCGACCGAGAGCCCCTGCTGCTGTTGGCGGGGCTGGGGTGTACTGCCGCCCACATCTTCGCGGAGCTGGCCCCGCACCTGAGCGACCGGTTCCGGGTGCTCGCCCTGACCAGGCGCCCTGGGCATCCAGCGAGCCCACGTGGCGGGGCACTCGATGGGAGGGGGAGAGGTCTCTGCCCTCGCCGCTCGGTCATCCCGCACGCCTCGATCGGGTCGTCTACCTGGATGGCGCCTACGACTGGGCCGAGCGCCCACACCCGCGGGGTCGGAGGAGGCCGCGAGCCCGGACCGGTTCGCCACCTACGAGGACTACGTCAACTTCATCAACTCCCTGGTCCCCGACAACATCTGGGGCCCGCTCTCGACGCGATGCTGCATACCAGCGGACGTCCAGGCGGACGGGTCGGTGGTGGACAAGCTCTCCGAGGAGGCCTTCGCGCCGTTCGTCCAGGCGTTGAAAGCGTTCCGACACCCCTACTCCGACATCACCGCACCCGCGTTGACCATCTACGCCGTGGGGGGTCCGTGGGATCCGGACGAGGCGGCATGGCGACTCGCCTGCCGTGACCGCTTCGCGGCGGAGACAGCGCACGGTCGTGTCATCGAGGTGCCCGCCGGCGACTACCTGTTCCTCGACCACCGTGACGACGTCCTCGCGGCCATGCGGGAGGGTCGGGCCACGACCACGAGGGTCAGCGGCGGGTGAGCGGCCGCAGGATGAAGGCCAGCGCCATGAGCGCGCCCGCCAGCAGTCCCGCCCACAGAAGCAGCGTCCGCGAGGAGCCGAAGAGGTCGATCCGCTGCGGCGCCGGCGGGGCCGTCGCGTCCTCGCTGACCTCCGCGACGGTGCGCTCGACCTTGCCGCCGCGACCGAGCGTCAGGGCCCGGGTGAGTGCGTCGTGCGCCTGGACGACCCCGGCACCGGTCCACGGGTTGGCGACCTCGTCGGAGCCCTCGGCAGTCGCCTCGAGCCGTCCCACGATCTGCTTGGCGTTGTCGTCCGGGAACGCCGCGCGCAGCAGGGCGACCACTCCGGTGACCTCGGCCGCCGCCCAGGACGTGGCGACCTCGGTCACCAGGCACTTCTGACCGGTGACGTTGTAGGAGAGACCGCCGTAGGTCGGCGCCGCGACGTCGGTGTCCTTGTTGGGGGCGACGTACTGGCGCAGGTCGTCGTTGTCGGGCGCGACGGCGCTGACGGCGAGCACGCCGGGATAGTCGGCCGGGTAGACGGGGGCGTCGCTCCTCGGAGTCCCCTTGAACGACTCGGGGGCGTCCGCGTCGGCATTGCCTGCCGAGGCCACGACCACGACGTCACGGGCCAGGAGCTCCTTGATCGCCGCCCTCAGGTTGGGGTCGTCCCGGCCGACGGAGAGCGAGATGTTGACGACCGTGAACCTCTGGGTGCGGTGGAGCGCGACGAGCTGGCGGATCCCGGTGGTCAGGCCCTGGGAGGTGACGCCCTTCTGGCCCTGCGAGTAGTCGGGCACCTCGGTGTCCAGCACCCGCATGTCGATGACCGTCGCCCCCGGCGCCACGCCCTCCTTGCCGGCGATCAGCCCGGCGACGATGGTGCCGTGGCCGGACAGCAGCGGTCCCGACACGTCCGGGATGCTCAGGGCGGGGCCGGTCCTGATCGGCAGCCCGGGCTGGATGCCGGAGTCCACCACGGCCACGGCGACGCCGCTGCCGTCCGTGACGCCGTGGGCCTCGGGGACGTGCATCCGGGTCATCGGCGCGCTGGTGCGCACCTTGGTGTCGGCCAGCGTCTCGGACTCGAGCACGGTGGAGACGTCGCACTCCTCGCCGTCGGCGGCGTGGGCCGGCGTGATCGGCCCGAGGCACAGCGTCCCCAGGGCGAGCGCCGCGGCGATGCCGCCACGCGCGCGGACGCCACCCGTCGTACGCCGGGTCATGACGCGTCGGTGTCCCCGGTCGCGGGGGCGTCCTCGGGCACCCGGCGCGCGCCGTTGACCGACAGCGAGGTGCCCTCCTCGAAGAACTCCAGCCACGTGTTGGGCACCACCGGCGCCGCGCTGTCGCCGTACCCGATGTAGAGCGCCACGTCGGGGCCGACGAGCGCGTACTTCTGGGCCTTGGTGTCGATGACGTACGGCGTCCCGTCGGTGGCCGCCTCGTCGGCGCCGGACCGGACGTAGGCACCCCCCGAGGGGGAGACGTCGACCTCGTGGTTGTCGGGCCGGATCCCGGTGGCTGCGACCTCGCCCCGCGGGGTGCCGGCGAGCTTGATCTCGGCGGCCTCGCCGTCGGTGCCGGGGTGCAGCACCGCACACATGTCGGGCCCCTCGTCGGAGACCGGGGTGTCGGTGGGCCACTGGTCGGGGTAGGTGGTGTCCGCCGGGGCGACCCGCAGGTCCTCGTCGAGGTCCTGGGTGTCGGAGCCCACGGAGTCGTAGACCACCGCGGCGAACTCGCTCAGCGGGATGGGCCCGTCGGGGCCCAACAGGTAGGAGCGGCTCGGCGTGCGCACCAGGTCGCCCACCCTGAAGCGGGACAGGTCGGTCTCGGCGCCCGGGTAGTCGGCCGGGGCGCCGATGTCGGCCGCGGGGATGCCGAAGGACGCCACGTCCAGCGACGGGCCCGCCGGGAACAGGTTGAGCCACTCCTGCGGCACGACCGGGGCCTGGGAGGTGGCGCCGAAGCCGAGGCGGTCGGCGATGACGCCGGCGCCGGTGGGGTCGGCCGGCAGCTGGAGACGGTAGCCGCTGCCCCCGGGGCTGGGAGCGATGAGCCACAGTCCCCCACCGCTGCTGACCAGGAACGCCGACTGGCGCAGCTCGGCGATGTCCGGGTCCTCGGTGATGGTGAGCTTGATGCCGGTGTCGGCGGCCGTGCACGCCGTCCAGCCGTCGTCGATGAGGTCTCCGGCGGCGGGGAGCGTCGGCGCGCCGTCGATGCCGAGGTCGGAGCCGAGGGCCACCTCGCGGATGTACTTGTCGGACACCCGGTTCGCGCTCAGCTCCGGCTCCCCGAGGAGGAGCTGGGCGGAGAGGTAGTTGGGGACGCGCTGCAGACGGGGGTCCTCGCCGCCGAGCAGGACGACGTACCGCTCGCCGGTCTCCTTGGAGATGACGAAGCTGCCCTCCTCGAGCCACGCCGAGTTGGGACGTCCGATGAGGAAGCCCGCGATGGCGGCGCCGGCGAGGAGCAGCACGGAGAGCGCGATGCCGCCGATGAGCACCCGGCCCGGGCGCACGGGCTCGACCTCACGACCGCCGGGGGCGCCGCTGACGAAGGCGGTGATGAGTCGGCGCTTGCTGAAGGCGTGCGCCTCGACGAGGTCCTTCTTGGTGGCCACCGGATCAGCCCTTGACCATGTCGAAGAAGCCGGCCGCCACCACCATCAGCGGGAGCAGCGAGATCAGCGTTGCGGTCTCCACCACGTCGCCGATCCGGCCGCGACGCACCGATCCGGAGGACGGCACCAGGGTCGTGACGAGCAGGACCGCGCCCACGGCCGCGAGGGCGATGGCCGCCTCGGCCCGCCAGGCGTCGTGGATGAGGACCATCGCCAGCGCGATGGACACCAGACCGGCGATGCCGGACACCAGCCCGGCCAGGACCTCCGAGCCGGCGCGGTACTGGCGGGTGCGGAACATGACGGCCAGGCAGCAGACCGCCGCCAGGATCGTGCCGAACACCCCGCGCCCCACCGCGAAGGGGGCGAAGAGGACGAGGAGGGTGCCGACGGTCGCGGAGACGGCCAGCAGGATCTCGTGCGCCACCCGCGCGTCCGCACCCACCTGGGCGGGGTCGATCTCGTCGGGGTCGGCGGTGATGTCGTGCAGCGAGTAGATCTGGTCGACCTTGGTGCCGGTGACCCCGAGCGCCAGCCACGGGAAGATGCTCCCGGCCAGCACGACCAGGGTCATGACGACCGTGAAGACGACACTCGCCTCCCACCCGGTCACCTGGAGCAGGAGGCCGCAGGCGCCGAGGACCGCGCCGACGACCACGCCGGGGATGACCAGGGCGCGACCGTCCTGGAGGCCGACGACGGCGACCACGCCGGTGACCAGCATCGCGCCGCCCGCACAGGCCAGCGGGAGCTCGAAGAACTCGGCGGGCAGCGGCCACGACCAGCGGGGCAGCTCGCCGGGGGCGAGCAGCAGGCCGGCGACGGCGGCGTACAGGACGGCGATGAGGGACACCGCGACGCCGGCCTCGGGCTCCTCCTGGCTGTGGGCGAGCACGATGCCGCCGACGACGAGGAGTCCGGCCAGCACCGCGGCGGCCAGGCCGCCGAGCAGGCTCTCCCCCTGCAGGAGCAGGGCGAAGGCGCCGAGGCCGAGCAGCAGGGCGCTGGCGCTGAGGGCCGTACGCCGACCGGCCGCGGGCTCCCACGGGCTGAGCTCGTGCTCGACCACGTCGGCCATGGCCTCGACGATGTCGTCGTAGATGCGCGGGGCCTCGTCGTCGATGCCGGCGGTGACGGTGAGCAGGCCACCGTCCTCCACGCCCTGGATCGTGAGCCCGGCGTCGCCGGCGAGCTGGCGTCCGTCCTGGGCGATGAGGCGGTATCCGCCGTAGACCGTGGACGCATCGAGGATGCCGACGCTGCGCGCCAGCTCGGGGACGAGCTCGGCCACGGGGACGGCACCGGGGAGGACGAGGTCGACCCGTCGTGATCCCGAGGCCACAGTCACCCGGACCAGTCCGGATGCGACAGACGCCGCCTGGCTCATGCTGAGGTACCCCCGTGGTCCGTGCAGGTCACCGACGGCACGCAGCCACGGTCCCATGCGTCACTTCCGAGTCGTGCGCTCCCCGGTCGGGGAGCAGCCTACATAGCCGGATGGCCGTCCGGAGCCGACTGAGGCCGGTCGCCCCGACAGGGACGACCGGCCTCGAGTGCAGGTGTGATCGCGGACGATCAGAAGCGGTTGGCGCCGCGCGAGTCGGCCGCCTTGTACTCCTGGTTGGAGGTCGACACGTTGGCGCTGGCCTGCTGGAGCAGCACGATCATGTCGGCGATCGCCTGGTCCCACTTGGCCTTGGCCTCGTCGTAGGCCTGCTTGGCCGCACCGGTCCAGTCCGAGGCGAGCGGCTTGAGGTCGCCCTCGAGCTGGTCGAGGCGGGTCTGGATGTCCTTGGCCGCCGTCATGACGTCCTGGGACCCAGCGTCGAGCTTGCCGTGCTGGACATTGATTCCATCGAAACCGGTCATTGCAGTTCTCTCCTGAAGTCTGTGGTGGGTGGCGGTCAGCCGAGGCGGTTCTGAAGGTTCATGTGAGTCTGCGACTGCGACTCGTCGGTCTTCATGTTGTCCTTCTCGGTCTCCTGCATCGACATGGAGAGCTGGTCGAGAGCCTTGAGGATCGTCTCCTGCTTCTCCTGCCACGCGAGCATGAGGTTGCTGAACGCGGAGGCACCCTGGCCACCCCAGCCGCCCATCATCTCCGAGACCCGGTCGCTCAGGATGTTGCACTTGCCCTTGACGTCGCCGCGAGCGGTGTTGACGTACTCCGCACCCTGGGAGAGCGCCTTCTCTGTCTGGCTGAGGTTGGTCATGTCAATCCTTCCCCCTCGGTGGCTTGACCCCCGAGTTCACTGGTTGATGGTGCTCCGCAGCTGGGAGTCACCGGTGTGATGAAGCAGTGTGGTGATGAAGCTGTGTGCTGATGAAGCTGTGGCTGGTTCGGGGAGACGTCCCGGCCCCCCGTGCCGACATCGATGTACCCGGGCGTTCAGGGCCTAAACATCAGGACGTGATTTCCCACAGGCTGCGGAAGAACCCGGACGCGACGACCGTCGCGGCGAGGGCGAACGACCCGCACAGGCCCTCGGCAAGCTCGGCGCGGCGCGACCACCACACCGAGCGCCAGCCGCGACCGGTCGCCACCGCGGCCGCGAGGCTGACGGCACCGAGCAGCAGGACCGCCACCAGCCCGACGAGGACGCCGGTCGGCGAGACGTCGCCGACCAGGAAGGCGACCAGCCACAACCAGCAGGCCAGCCCCCCCACCCGCAGCAGGCGTCGCGCCGTCCTGTGGCGGTAGGAGCGGGCCGCGAGCAGGAGGCTGGCCCCCGCGAAGAACGCGAGGGCGCGGGCGCCGACACGGTCCAGGTCGATGGTCGCGGTCGCGAGCAGCAGCGGCGTGGCCACGATCGCCGTGACCATGATGGCCGCGCAGGCGGCGGTGACGGTGCGGGTGGCGCCGGCAACCAGCTGGCGCATCGCGGCGGCCGAGACGACGATGCGTCCGCGGCCGGTGCGGCCGACGTCGCGGGCCGACCAGGCCGTGACGGCGAGCCGGTCGAGGTCGATGAGCGTCTCGTCGGGCACGTCGATGGCGAGAGAGGGCACGAAGCGGGCGGCGAGCATCGCGAGCAGCACCAGGACGGCCCAGGCCACCCGCCCGTCCCACTCCAGCAGCGGCGGGACGCCGCACACGACGAAGGCGACCAGCCCGGCGACGATCCAGACCTCGAGGGCCTCGTCACGCTCGGGTCCCAGGGCCCGGGCGACGGCGGCGATCACGCCGGCCGAGACCGCGCTCACCGCCACGACGGCGGGCAGCAGGTGGACCCCGGGCTCGTAGACCGCGGCGAAGGCGGCGGCGGCGCCGAAGGCCGGCGCGGCGCCCGCACGCTGGACGGCGTGGCGACCCATCGGCAGGGTCGAGGCCAGCGCGCACAGCATCAGCACGCCGACCGTCGCGGTGCGCAGCACGTCGTCGGCGGCCTGCGCGGCGTACCAGGCTGCGAGCCAGCCGGCAGCGGCCGCGAGCCCCATCACGACCGCGGCGACCGCGGGGCTGTCGGGCTGGGCGTGCAGCCCGGCCCGGTCGTCGTCGCGTGGCCGGGAGCGGTGGACACCGCTGATGGCCACGAGCACCGACCCGGACTCGACCCCGGCGCTCGCCAGGGTGCGGTCGGCCGTCAGCAGCTCGCCGAGCGGGGTCTGGAGCAGCGGGATGCCGGCCATGCCGGTCTGGGCGGCGTACTCCCTGGCCACGTCGACGGAGGTCGCACCCTCGGGCACCACCAGGTCGAGCACCCCGGCCGGGCCGTGCACGCTGACCGCGATGGTCGAGGCGAGCACAGGGTTCGGCTGCGCGTCCGTCACGACTTCCCCCATGATCTTCATCCGAGCCGGACATCGACCGGCGTCGTGCAGGCTAGTCGGTGCCGTGCGGCCCACCTATCATCAACGCGACCATTCGGGTATGGCTAGGGGGAACCAGTGAGCACGACACTGCGTGGAGGGCACCGGCTCGACGAGCCGGAGATGCCCGGGGGCCAGATCGTCCTCCAGCCGCCGCCCGAGATCCAGGAGAGCGAGGGCGCCAGCGGCGTCCTGATGAACGCGATCCCGATGCTCGGCAGCCTGGGCTCGATCGTGCTCGTGGCGACCATGGGCGGCGGTGCCAACAAGACCCGCAGCTTCCTCGCGGCCGGCATGTTCCTCTTCGCAACGCTCGGCTTCATCATCGTCCAGATCGACYGGCAGCGTAAGCAGCGGGCCCAGCAGGTCACCGGGTCCCGCACGGAGTACCTCCGCTACCTCGCCAACATCCGCAAGGTCGCGCGCAACGCCGCCGAGCAGCAGCGTCGGGCCCTCAACTGGCACCACCCCGAGCCGTCGGCCCTCCCGGCCCTGGCCGAGGAGCGGACCCGGCTGTGGGAGCACGGTCCGGGCGACGCCAACTACATGCACGTGCGCTACGGCCTGTGCTCCCAGCCGCTCTCCACCGAGCTGGTCCCGCCGGAGAGCGCCCCCGTCGACCAGGTCGACCCCGCCGCCGCGTCCGCGCTGCACCGGCTGCTCGTCGTGCACCGGGTGCAGCCCAATCTGCCGGCCTCCATCGACCTGCGCGCCTTCGACCGGGTCGAGATCTGCGGCCCCGAGGACGAGTCGCGCGCCGCGGCGCGGGCGATGATCCTGTCCGCCACGGCCTTCCACAACCCCGACCAGCTCGTCGTCGCGGTGCTCAGCTCCGAGCAGAACCTCACCCACTGGGACTGGATCAAGTGGCTGCCGCACGCCCAGAGCGCGCGTGAGGTCGACGCGGTCGGCCCGATGCGGCTGGTCACCACGTCCATCGAGGACCTCGGTCACCTGCTGCCGCCCGACCTGAGCGACCGGCCACGCTTCGGTGCCGACGAGCGGCCGCCGACCCCGCACATCCTGCTGGTCATCGACGGCGGCCACCTGCCGCCCGGCAACCACATCGTGCCGCCCGACGGGCTGCACGGCGTCACGCTCCTCGACCTGCCCGCGCGCTGGGACGAGCTCGAGGACGCCACCCGCCTCCGCCTCCAGCTCGCCGACGACCGCCCCCAGCTGGGCAAGATGCCGATCCTGGCGATCCGGGTCCGCGAGGAGCCGATCAAGGCGCTCATCGACCAGTGCGACATCGCGACCGCCGAGGCCTTCGCCCGCCGGCTCGCCCCCCTCAAGACCATCAGCGCCGACGCCTCCAGCGGCGCGGCCGTGGACATCACCTCGTCGACGCCCGACCACATGGAGCTGCTCGGGCTCGGCGACATCCACACCTACGACACCGCCACCGCGTGGCGTCCGCGCCCCGCTCGCGACCGGCTCCGGGTCCCGATCGGCATCGGCGACAGCGGCGGCCTCGTGCACCTCGACATCAAGGAGTCGGCCCAGCAGGGCATGGGCCCGCACGGCCTGGTCATCGGCGCCACCGGCTCCGGCAAGTCGGAGTTCCTGCGCACCCTGGTGCTCGGCCTGACCATGACCCACTCCTCCGAGCAGCTCAACCTCGTGCTCGTCGACTTCAAGGGTGGTGCGACCTTCGCGGGCATGGCTGACATGCCGCACGTGTCCGCCGTGATCACCAACCTGGCCAACGAGCTCACCCTCGTCGACCGCATGCAGGACGCCCTGTCCGGCGAGATGACCCGCCGTCAGGAGCTGCTGCGCGACGCCGGCAACTACGCCTCCATCCGCGACTACGAGAAGGCCCGCGCCAACGGCGAGGACCTCGCCCCGATGCCGTCGCTGTTCATCGTGGTGGACGAGTTCTCCGAGATGCTCTCGGCCAAGCCGGAGTTCATCGACCTCTTCGTCGCCATCGGGCGTCTCGGCCGGTCTCTGGGCCTGCACCTGCTGCTGGCCTCGCAGCGCCTCGAGGAGGGCCGCCTGCGCGGCCTGGAGTCGCACCTGTCCTACCGCGTCGGCCTGCGCACCTTCTCGGCCGGCGAGTCGCGGGCCGTGCTCGGCGTGCCTGACGCCTACGAGCTCCCCGCCGTGCCGGGGCTGGGCTACCTCAAGCCCGACCAGTCGACGCTGCTGCGCTTCAAGGCGGCGTACGTCTCGGGTCCGCCGTCGGGTCGTTCGCGCGTACGCCGCGACGAGGGCGGCCACGTGCGCGGCATCCTCCCCTACACGATCTCCGAGGTGCAGGCCCTCGAGCCGCTGGAGACCGACGTCGAGGAGACGCCCGCCGCGAGCCAGAACCAGGGCGAGCAGCCCTCGCTGCTCGACGTCGCCGTGCAGCGGATGATCGGGCAGGGCATGCCTGCCCACCAGGTCTGGCTGCCGCCGCTCGACGTGCCTGACACGCTCGACGAGCTCATGCCCGACCTCGTCGAGGACCCGGGCCTGGGGCTCGTGTCGCCGCGCTGGCGCAACGTCCCGGGCCTCGTGGTGCCGCTCGGCACCGTCGACCGCCCGCGCGAGCAGCGCCGCGACACGATGACCCTCAACCTCACCGGCGCCAGCGGCCACGTGGCCGTCATCGGTGGTCCACGATCGGGCAAGAGCACGCTGCTGCGCACCATCGTGACCAGCATGAGCCTCGTCTCGACGCCGCGGGAGTCGCAGTTCTTCGTGCTCGACTTCGGTGGCGGCACGTTCGCCCCGCTGTCCCGCTTCCCGCACGTCGCCGGCGTGGCCACCCGCTCCGAGCCGGACGTCGTACGCCGCGTCATCGCGGAGGTGCAGGGCGTCGTCGACCGCCGCGAGGCCTACTTCCGCCAGAACGGGATCGACTCCATCGAGACCTACCGCAGCCGCCGGGCCCAGGGCCGGGCCGACGACGGCTGGGGCGACGTGTTCCTCGTCGTCGACGGCTGGAGCACGCTGCGCGCGGAGTTCGACGACATCGAGATGGAGCTCCAGCAGCTCGCCGGTCGCGGCCTGACGTTCGGCATCCACATCATCGCCGCCTCCGGCCGGTGGGCCGACTTCCGGGCCGCGATGCGCGACGTCTTCGGCTCGAAGCTCGAGCTGCGCCTGGGCGACCCGCTCGACTCCGAGGTCGACCGCAAGGTCGCGGCCCTCGTCCCGACCGGCCGGCCCGGTCGCGGTCTCGTCCCGAGCAAGCTGCACTTCCTGGCCGCCCTGCCGCGCATCGACGGGGACTCCGACGCGGGGACCCTCGGTGACGGTGTCGACGACCTCATCGACCGGGCGTCGGTCGCCTGGAAGGGCGACCCCGGCCCCAAGCTGCGGCTGCTGCCGGAGATGGTCGCGCTGGACAAGATCCGCGAGGACGCGCTGCGGCGCCAGCTGCCGGAGAAGAAGCTGCTCATCGGCATCAACGAGCGTGAGCTCGCCCCGGTCGGCATCGACGCCTCGGCCGAGCCGCACATGCTGGTCTTCGGCGACGGGCAGTCCGGCAAGAGTGCCCTGCTGCGCAACTACCTCCAGGAGGTCATGCGCACGCGGACCCCCAAGGAGGCGCAGATCGTGGTGGTCGACTACCGCCGCTCGCTGCTGGGCGAGGTTCCTGACGAGTACCTGCTCAACTACCTCACCTCCGCCACCCAGGCGACCCCGACCCTCAAGGACATCGCCAGCTACCTCGAGAGCCGCATCCCGGGTCCGGACGTCACCCCGGACCAGCTGCGCAACCGCTCGTGGTGGACCGGTGCCGAGGTGTTCGTGGTCGTCGACGACTACGACCTGGTGGCCACCCAGCAGTCGTCGCCGGTGCAGGCGCTCCAGCCGCTCATGGCCCAGGCCCGCGACACCGGGCTGCACGTGGTGGTGGCCCGCCGCGTGGGCGGTGCGTCCCGTGCCCTCTACGACCCGGTCATCCAGTCGATGCGCGACCTGGCCATGCCCGGCGTGCTGCTCTCCGGGCCGCGCGACGAGGGCGTCCTCATCGGCAACCTGCGACCGCAGCCCGCGCCGCCCGGACGGGCGCGCGTGGTGACCCGCGACGGTGGTACGGAGGTCACCCAGCTCGCCTGGACCGAGCCGACGATGTGATCGCGCGCGTCCGTGTCCGCGCCTGCGCGGTGGCTGAGCCACATTCCTAGTCTCCGGAACGTGGCTGGCGCACCGCTCGGGCGCGCGCCGTACGCCGACACACCGGCCGGCGGTGGCTGAGCCACATTCCCCGTCGCCGGAACGTGGCTGACGCACCGCTCGGGCGCGCGCCGTACGCCGACACACCGGCCGGCGGTGACTGAGCCACATTCCCAGTCGCCGGAACGTGGCTGACGCACCGCTCGGGCGCGCGCCGTAAGCCGACACACCGGCCGGCGGTGCCTGAGCCACATTCCCAGTCGCCGGAACGTGGCTGACGCACCGCTCGGGCGCGCGCCGTAAGCCGACACACCGGCGGGCGGTGGCTGAGCCACATTCCCAGTCGCCGGAACGTGGCTGACGCACCGCTCGGGCGCGCACAGGCCGACCGGCCGCGCCCGGGCGCCGGCGCGCGGACCTGCGTCAGCGGCGCCCCGACTTGAACATCCCCCGCGCGATCTCGCGGGCCGCCGTACGCATGAAGTCCTTGAAGACCGGTGAGGTCACGACGTCCATCACGAGTCCGTCGTCGTCCTTGGCGGCCGGGGCGGGCTTCCTGGTCCGCTCGACCTCGGGCTCGCGGGAGCGCTCCTTGGCACGCGCGTCCTCCTCGGCCTTGCGCGCCCCCTCCTCGAGCCGGGTCGCGAGGATCTCGCGCGCCGACTCCCGGTCGACGACCTGGCTGTAYGTCGCCCAGCGGGGCGAGGCCTTCACGGCCGCCTCCATGGCGGCGGGATCGGCCATGCCCATCAGCGACTCCGGGGCCCGCAGCCGGGTCCACGCCACCGGGGTGGGCGCGCCGCGCTCGTTCATCACTGTGACGATCGCCTCGCCGATGCCGAGCGAGGTGATGACCTCGCCGAGGTCGTCGTAGGCGGACTTCGGGTACGTGTTGACGGTCTGCTTGAGCGCCTTGGCGTCGTTGGGCGTGTGGGCGCGCAGCTGGTGCTGGATGCGTGAGCCGAGCTGGGCGAGCACGTCGTCGGGGACGTCGGTCGGGCTCTGGGTCACGAAGAAGACCCCGACGCCCTTGGAGCGGATCAGCCGCACCGTCTGCGCGATCTGGTCGAGGAACGCCTCGCTCGCGTCGTCGAAGAGCAGGTGGGCCTCGTCGAAGAAGAAGACCAGCTTGGGGCGGTCGACGTCGCCGATCTCGGGGAGGTCGTGGAAGAGGTCTGCGAGCAGCCACATCAGGAACGTCGAGAAGACCGCGGGACGGCTCTGGAGGTTGGGCAGCTCGACGAGGCTGATGACACCCCGGCCGTCCTCGGTGGTCTGCAGGAGCTCGCGGGACTCGAACTCCGGCTCACCGAAGAAGGCGTCCGCGCCCTGGTCGGAGAAGGCGATGAGCTCGCGCAGGATAACCCCGGCCGTGGCGCTGGACAGCCCGCCGAGGCCCTTGAGGTCGACCTTGCCCTCGTCGCTGGTGAGGTGCTGCACCACCGCGCGCAGGTCGGCCAGGTCGAGCAGCGGCAGCCCGGCCCTGTCGGCGTAGTGGAAGACCAGTCCCAGGCTCGACTCCTGGGTGTCGTTGAGACCGAGGACCTTGCTGAGCAGCATCGGTCCGAACGACGACATGGTCACCCGCAGCGGCACGCCGGTGCCCTCGCCGCCGAGGGCGTAGAACTCCACCGGGAACCCGGTCGCCTTCCACTGCTGGCCGACCGAGGCCGCCCGCGACTCGATCTTGGGGCCGCCCTCGCCGGGCACGCTGAGGCCGGACAGGTCGCCCTTGATGTCGGCGGCGAAGACCGGGATCCCCTGGGCGCTGAGCTGCTCGGCCAGCAGCTGGAGGGTCTTGGTCTTGCCGGTGCCGGTCGCGCCGGCCACCAGCCCGTGGCGGTTGAGCATCCCGAGCGGGATCCGGACGCGGACGTCGGAGAGCGAGGTCGCGTCGAGCATCAGCCCTCCGAGCTCGAGCGCGGTCCCCTCGAACGCGTAGCCGGGAGCGATGGCGGCCGCGATCGGGTCCTGGGGGGTGGCTGCGGTCGACTCGTCGGGCATGTCCGTCATGGCGCGAGCCTAACCAGCACGCACGGGGGCGGGGAGTGCGTCGATATAGTCACCGCGTGATCTTCAAGCGCGTGGGCGAGGGACGCCCCTACCCGGCTCACGGGTTGAGCTCACGCGACTGGGCCGCCATCCCGCCCCGGCAGGTGCGCCTCGACCAGCTGGTGACCACCAAGGACACCCTCCAGCTCGCCACCCTGCTCGACGAGGACTCGACGTTCTACGGCGACCTCTTCGCCCACGTCGTCTCGTGGCAGGGCGACCTCTACCTCGAGGACGGGCTGCACCGCGCGCTGCGGGCGGCCCTGCACCAGCGCAACGTCCTGCACGCCCGCGTCCACGAGCTGGCCGACTGATGCGCGACGGCGTCCGGTCCGCCCTCACCCTGGGCGGGCTGTGCCTCCTCATGCTCGTCGCCGGCGCCTGGGGCTGGAAGGCGCTCACCCAGCCGCTCCCCGACAACGCACCGGCACCCCTGTGCACCGACACGACCGTGGCGGCCGGCACCGAGGTCTTCCGCGACCAGGTCGCGGTGAGCGTCTTCAACGCCAGCTCGCGCTCCGGCCTCGCCGGAGCAACCCTCGAGCTCCTCGAGGAGCGCGGCTTCGTGGGTGCCGACACCGGCAACGCCCCCGACCCCGTGGCCCGCGTGCAGATCTGGGCGGCGGACCCGAAGAACCCCGCCGTACGACTGGTCAAGCGGCAGTTCCGCCAGGCCCAGGTCGTGCCCGGCACCGAGGTCGACGGCGAGCCACTGGGACGCGGGGTCGTCGTGGTCCTGGGGCAGTCCTACTCGTCGCTGCGCGAGAAGGAGATCGAGTCGGTGAAGGCGCGGACCGACGCGACGTTCTGCAGCCCGCCCGGCTCCTGACCGGGCCGGATCAGCCGTGGTCGCGCCGGCGTCTCGACTCGACGGCCCACTGCGCCAGCCGGCCCCCGTCGGAGACCTGGCGCAACCGCTCCTCGGTGGCGATCCGCGCCCGGCGCGGGGTGACCACGAGCAGGTCGTCGCCGTGTCGCAGGACGGTACGCCGCTCCGGCACCAGCACCTCGCCCTGCCGGATGACCAGCGAGACCGACGCGCCCTGCGGCAGCCGCAGCTCCCCCACCTCGACGCCGTGCATGCGTGAGGCGGGGCTGATCGACACCTGGAGCAGGTCCGCGGCGACCCGCTCGAGGGGCGCGGCCTCGACGTCGAGGCCGCGGGGCTCGGAGCGCCGGGCCACCCGGAGCAGCCGCGCGACGAGGGGCAGCGTCGGGCCGGTGAGGAGGGTGTAGACGACCACCATCACGAAGACGATGTCGAAGAGCCGGTCGGCGTCGTCCACCCCCTCGGCCAGCGCGATGGTGGTGAGCACGATCGGGACCGCGCCCCGCAGGCCGGCCCACGAGATGAAGGCGAGCTCCCGCAGCGGCATCGGCCGCACGAGGGAGCTGACCAGCACCGACAGTGGTCGGGCCACGAAGGTCAGGATCAACCCGGTGGCCAGGGCCAGCCCCACGATCTCCAGGCTGATCCGTTGCGGCGACAGCAGCAGGCCGAGCATCACGAAGAGCCCGATCTGGGCCAGCCACGCCACGCCCTCGGCGAAGGACTTGGTGGCCGTGCGGTGCGGCAGCTCGGAGTTGCCGAGGATCAGCGCGGCCACGTAGATCGCCGCGAAGCCGGACGCGTGCAGGGCGGCCGCGCCGCCGTACGCCGCGAAGGTGAGGCAGAGGATGGCCAGCGGGTAGAGGCCGGAGGAGGGCAGGGCGGCGCGGCGCATGACCCAGGCGCCGGCGACGCCCACGGCGACCCCCACGGCCACGCCGACCGCGAGCTCGAAGACGATGGTGCCGGCGACCCCGAGGAGGCCGCTGCTGGCGGCCGCCCCCGTCGAGACGACCCCGACCAGCACCACGGTGGGCGCGTCGTTGAGGCCGGACTCGGCCTCGAGGGTCCCGGTCAGCCGTTTGGGCAGGGGGACGACGCGCAGCACGGAGAAGACGGCCGCGGCGTCGGTCGGCGAGCAGACCGCCCCCAGCAGCACCGCCAGCTCCCACGGCAGCCCGAGGAGGAAGTGGGCTCCGACGGCGACGACGGTGACCGAGACCGCCACGCCCACGGTGGCCAGCGAGACGCCGAGCGGGATGGAGGGCCGGACCTCGGCCCAGCTGGTCGTCAGACCGCCCTCGGCCAGGATCAGCGCCAGCGCCCCGAAGCCGAGCGCGTGCGCGAGCTGCGCGTCGTCGAACTGGATCCCGACGACCGCCTCGCCGAGCACGACCCCCATCAGGAGGTAGATCAGCAGGCTGGGCAGGCCCGCCCGCGCGGAGACCCGGACGGCCAGGATCGCGGCCAACGTGACGAGGGAGCCGACCAGCAGGAACGAGTCGAGCTGGTGCACATCGAAAGTCACGCCACCTCGTCCCCACCGTCGCCGAGCCCTGATCCTATCGGCGGGACGGGACGGCGCCCGACGTCGTGCCCGCGCGTGACACGATCCAGGACATGGACGATCGGTGGGCTGTGGCCGGGCGGGCGAACGTGCCGCCCTTCCACGTGATGGACCTGCTCGCCGCGTCGGCCGAGCGCCAGCGCACGCACGGGGACCTGGTCAACATGGTCGCCGGCCAGCCCTCGACGGGCGCTCCGCGCCCGGTTGCCGACGAGGCCGTCCGCCTGCTGCGCAGCGGCGACCCCCTCGGCTACACCGTCGCGTCGGGAGTGCCGGAGCTGCGCGACGCGATCGCCGGGCACCACCGCCGCGCGCACGGCATCGACGTCACCGCCGACGACGTGGTGGTGACCACCGGCTCGAGCGGCGGGTTTCTGCTCGCCTTCCTGGCGGCCTTCGAGCCGGGCGACCGGGTGGCGATGGCCCGTCCCGGCTACCCCTGCTACCGCAACGTCCTGACCGCGCTGGGCTGCGAGGTCGTCGAGGTCGCGTGCGGTCCGGACAACCGCTTCCAGCCGACCGTCGAGCAGCTCGAGGCGCTCGGCGACATCAAGGGCCTGGTGGTGGCCAGTCCCGCCAACCCGACCGGCACCATGCTCCTGCCCGAGGAGCTCGCCGCGCTCGCGAGCTGGTGCGAGACCCGCGCCGTACAGCTCATCTCCGACGAGATCTACCACGGGATCGAGTACGCGCCCCTCGACGGCCGCCCGGCCCTGTCCCGCTCCGCGTGGGAGACCTCGCGGGAGGCGATCGTCTTCAGCTCGTTCTCCAAGTACTTCTCGATGACCGGCTGGCGCATCGGCTGGATGCTGGTGCCCGAGAGGCTGCGCCGGGCCGTCGACGTGCTCACCGGCAACTTCACGATCTGCCCGCCGGTCATCGCCCAGTGGGCCRCCGTCGCCGCCTTCACCGATGCGTCGTACTCCGAGCTGGACGCGCACGTGACCCGGTACGCCTCCAACCGGCACCTGCTGCTCGACGGGCTGGCCGCGCTGGGCATCGACCGGCTCGCCCCGGCCGACGGCGCGTTCTACGCCTACGCCGACATCGGGCACCTCACCGACGACTCGATGGCCTGGACGCGACGCCTGCTCGCCGAGACCGGGGTCGCCCTGGCGCCGGGCATCGACTTCGACACCGCGGTGGGCCAGCAGCACGTGCGGCTCAGCTTCGCCGGCCCCGAGCGTGACGTGCGGACCGGGCTGGAGCGCCTGGCGGACTGGCTGCCCCGGACGTGACGTGCGCCTCCTCCACCGGGAGGATGGTGCGATGTTTGACCACCCGGCCAGCAGGGAAGGCGGCCTGAGCACCCGCGAGGCGCGTGGTGCGTCCACGCACGGGGTCGACGAGAGGACGTGATCCGATGTACGGCGACACCGCCGCATCGCGCAGACGAGTCGCCCAGCTGCGTGAGCAGGGGGGTGACATCCGGGCGATGGCCGACCGACTCGTCGCCCAGGCGGAGAGCGTGCCGTGGACCGGCCGGGCCGCCGAGTCGATGCGCAACCGCATCAAGGAGCGCGCCTCCCACCTGCGCCTCGCCGCCGGGCACCACGACACCGCCGCCGACTCCCTCGCCCGGCACGCCGGCGAGGTCGACGCCCTCAAGGACGCGATCGAGACGACCTCGCACAAGGCCGACGCGCTGGTCGGCGACGCCCGGACGCGCGCGGCCGAGTCGGACCCGGCCGGCGAGCCCAGCCGCGAGGACGCGACCCTGCTGGCCTTCACTCCCCCTCCGGCCGGTCACAAGGACTGGCTGACCGTCGAGCTCCCGGGACTCTGATCATGGTGACCATCGACCTCACGACGCCGCCGGTGGAGCCGGCCAGCTTCCTGGACGGGATTCCCCGCCGGATCGCCGTCACGCTCCCCGAGCTGCGGCTGGCCGCCAAGGCCGCCGGCAACGCCCCGCTCCCCTTCGATCTCTCCGAGGCCGCGGGCCCCGGCGCCCTCGAGGGACGCCTGGGCGAGTCACGCGGCACCGCCGACGAGACGGCGTACGCCGCCGCCCTGGGCTCGCTGCACGACGCCGAGGACACGCTGCGCCGTCGCGGGCTGCTCACCGACGCCGGCCTCGACGCCGGGCTGGCCGGCGCGATCGGCCTGCTCGCCACCCCGAGGCTCGCCCTCGACATCGACGTGGCCGCCGCCGGCAGCCAGGTCAAGGCCTGGCACCGGCAGGCCGACGGCGCGGTCGCCACCCTGGCGACGTGCGACGGCATCGTCTTCGAGCTCGCATGGTTCCGCGCCGACCAGTGGCCCGGCGAGCTCGCCCGCGTCGCCGCCATCCCCGACGACGTGGAGCTGCGCCAGTCCGACGTGCCGGACACCATGGAGGTGCCCTTCCAGCTCGTCGACGCCATCGGCGAGGCGCTGCGCTCGGGTCGCTCCGACCTCGTGCCGGTGCTGATGGAGCACCACGGCGAGGGCGTGCTCGACGCCGACGCCACTCCCATCGCCGACACCGACGCCGCCACCGCCGTGGCCGCCGTGCACACCGAGGGACGCGGCCGGCTGCGCGTGCTCGCCGCCCAGGTGACCGACGCGGCCACCACCAGCGTGGGCGTCGCCTCGTGGGTGCTGCTCGCCGACGGCTGGCACAGCCTCACCCCCCACCAGGAGGACTCCGGACCGCGGGTGACCGTGCGTCGGGTGGACCCCGACGACCTGGCGACCGAGCTCGCCCCCGTCCTTGCGCAGGTGATCGCATGAGTGAGCAGGACCTGATCCGCGCGGCGCGTGCCGCCACGTCCACCGCCGCGTCCACCGCCGCGTCCACCGGCTCGACCGAGGCCACGGCCAACGCCGACAAGTACCACGAGATGCTGGCGCTGGCCGACCTCTTCGACAAGGCCGGGGCCGACATGCGCACCCGCGCGGGCCTCGGCGCCGAGATCCTCGCCGACGACGACGTCGCGGACTCGGCCGAGCTGTCCCCGGCCACGTTCGCCCAGGCGGAGGAGGACATCCGCGCCGCGACCACCGGCAAGCAGGGTCTGCTCACCCGGTCGGTCGAGCTCGACGCCGACGCCCTGGTGGTGCGCGCCACGGTGCTGACCTACCGCTGGATCGACGAGCTCCAGGACGCCGCCTACAAGACGCTCGGCTCCATCGCGGGCCGCGCGATCGGCTACCTGGCTCCCGAGGTCGCCCTCGGCGGCGCCATCGTGTCGGCGGGTCTCATCGAGACCGACGCCCTCGACCGGGCCGGCGTCACGTCGTACCTCAACGAGCTCGCCGAGAGCAATCCCGAGCTGATGGACCACATGGCCGGGGCCGGGGGGCTGCTCGACGGCCTCCAGATGCGCTCGCTGCTGACGGCCGGCGTGATGTCGACCGAGCGGGGCGCGGCCGCGGCCCGCGGTGGCCTCCGGGCCATCGGCGTCCAGCCGTTCTCCAGCGACGCCGTCTCCGCGCTGCGCGACTCGGCCGCCGGGTTCGCCGAGGAGGCGGAGGTCGCGGAGCCGGTCGACGCCACCACCGGCGACGCGGGCGACGCCCCGCGCACCATCGAGGACCTGATGGCCAACCTGGCCGCCGCCGACCGCCGCATCAGCGTGCAGCGCATCGGGGCGGGCCGCTACATCGCCTACCTCCCCGGCCGCCGGGCCGAGGAGGCAGGTCGGCTGCGGCTGGTCGGCGGCGACAACGCGTCGTACGTCCGTCAGGTCGTGCGGGCCATCGAGAACGCCGTCCAGGGCGAGAGCGGGGCACGGGTCATGCTCGTCGGCTCCTCGCAGGGCGGCACCGCCGCCGCCGAGATCGCCGCGGCCGCATCCTCGGACGCCTTCGTCGTCGACCAGGTCGTCACCACGGGCGCCCCCTCGGCGCAGGTGCCGACCATCCCCGAGCAGACCCGGGTGCTCTCGCTGGAGGACCGGTCCGACCCGGTTGCGCTCCTCGGGTCGCTCATCAACACGAGCGTCGGCAACCGGCTGACCGTGGTCTACGACGGCACCGACAGCGACGCCGCGTCGCCCTACGTCACCGGCGGACGCGCGGCCGACGCCGCCCAGCACCCGGAGGTCCGGGCCGAGATCGCCC
Organism: Nocardioides sp. P4_G4; assembly: GCF_056401085.1. Taxonomy (NCBI): domain Bacteria; kingdom Bacillati; phylum Actinomycetota; class Actinomycetes; order Propionibacteriales; family Nocardioidaceae; genus Nocardioides; species Nocardioides sp. P4_G4. The sequence continues at coordinate 19,301 of NZ_JBFUKA010000052.1, read as the reverse complement.
GCATCACCGAGCTCGGCTTCCTGGCCGGCTGATCCGCCGGGCCCGCCCGGCGGCTCGGTCGGCGTCAGAGGATGTCGTGCACGAACTCGCCCAGCTGGGCGAGGTTGCGGCACTCGACCATCGGCACGATCTCGCCGTAGGCGCGGGCGGCACTGTCGCCCGTGCCCCAGTGCCGGGTGTGCTCGGGGTTGAGCCACCAGGCGTGCCGGGCCGAGCCGGCCAGCTCGCGCAGGGTGTCCAGGGCCAGGTCGCTGTGGTTGGAGCGAGCGTCGCCCAGGACCAGCAGCGAGGTCCGGGGACCCAGTGCGTCCGCGTGCTCCTCGGCGAAGGTCGTGAGCGCGCGGCCGTAGTTCGTGCGCCCCCACCGCGCCGCGTGGGCGGTGCTGGCCGCGAGGTTCTCCATCACCTCCACGACGTCGCCACCGGGAGTGAAGTGGTGGGTGACCTCGTGGACCTGGTCGACGAAGGTGAAGGCGCGCACCTTGTGGAACTGCTCGCGCAGGGCGTAGACGAGCAGCAGCGTGAACTGCGCGAAGCTGGCCACCGAGCCGCTGACGTCGCACAGGACCACGAGCTCGGTGCGGTGCGGTCGCTTGGGGCGGTGGTGGGTCCTGAGGGGCACGCCGCCGGTGGCCAGCGACGCCCGCACGGTGCGCCGGAAGTCCAGGGCACCCCGCCGACGCGCGTGCTGCTCCTTGGTGAGCCGTACGGCGAGCCGCCGGGCCAGCGGGTAGATCTCGCGACGCATCTCCTCCAGGTCCGAGCGCCGCGCCGCGGTGAAGTCGAGGCGGTCGATGGTGGGGCGCAGCACGACGTCGGCCACGTGCCGCGCACCCTTCTCCTCGGCCAGGCGCCGGCGGGCGTCGGCCTCGACGAGCCGGGTGAAGGCACCGACCCGCGCGCCCGCGACCCGCTCGGCGTCGGAGGCGTCCCGACCCGCGCCCAGCAGGCCGGCGACCAGCTGCTGCACGAGGTCCTGGGGCGTCACCCGCTGCAGCGCCGTGTACGCCGACCAGCTCGACAGGCCCGGACCCCGTCCGGGCATCGCGCCGAAGCGCGCCATCGCCTCGACGGCCAGGTCCTGCACACGCTCGTCGTCGCCGGCCTCGAGGGCCGCCGTCAGCTCCTCGCGGAACCTCGTGAGGGCCGCGGCGTTGTCGCGCACTCCCCCCGTCGCGGCGTCCGCCCCGTCGGGACCGGGGTCGCGGGCGGCGCCCTCCCCCACCAGCCGCGGGTAGTAGAGGTCGAAGACGGCGTCGAAGGTGACCCGCTGCGACTGCTTCTTGACCACCGTCGCGGCGTACGCCGTCCGCACCACCTCGCGGTCGTGCCAGCCGATCCGCTCCAGGGCGGCGATCGCGTCCAGGCCCTCGGCGAGCGAGACCGCCAGTCCCGCGGAACGGAGGGCCTCGACGAAGCCGAGGTGGGTGTCGAGCAGGGTCATCGTCGGGTCGGGGTCATCGTCGGGTCGGGGTCATCGTCGGGTCGGGGTCATCGTCGGGTCGGGGTCATCGTCGGGTCGGGGTCATCGTCGGGTCGGGGTCATCGTCGGGTCGGGGTCATCGTCGGGTCGGGGTCATCGGGAGGCGGCGAGCCGGAGCTCCCTGGTGGCCCGGTCGTGGTCGGAGGAGTGCTTGAGGACCACGCCGAGCGTGCGGCGTACGGCCTCCTCGTCCAGGTCGTCGATCTCGAGCGCGATCAGGGTGCGCGCCCAGTCCACCGACTCGGCGATGGAGGGGGCCTTCTTGAGCTCGAGCCCGCGCAGCCGGGCGACCACCTCGACGAGCTGGGTGGCGACCTTGTCGGGGAGACCGGGAACCTGGGAGACCACGATCTCCCGCTCCCTCTCCGAGTCCGGGTAGTCGAGGTGCAGGAACAGGCAACGCCGCTTGACCGCCTCGGAGAGCTCCCGGGTCGCGTTGGAGGTGAGCACCACGAACGGGCGACGCGTCGCGGTCACCGTGCCGAGCTCGGGGATGGTCACCTGGAAGTCCGAGAGCACCTCCAGCAGCAGCCCCTCGACCTCGACGTCGGTCTTGTCGACCTCGTCGACCAGCAGCACCGTCGGCTCCTCGCGACGGATCGCGGTCAGCAGCGGGCGGGTCAGCAGGAACTCGTCGGTGAAGATGTCGTCGTGGGTCTCGTCCCACCCCTGGTCGCCGGCCGCCTGGATGCGCAACAGCTGCTTCTTGTAGTTCCACTCGTAGAGCGCACGGGCCTCGTCCAGGCCCTCGTAGCACTGCAGCCGCACCAGCTCGGCGCCGCAGGCCCGGGCCACCGCCTTGGCCAGCTCGGTCTTGCCGACGCCCGCGGGACCCTCGACCAGGAGCGGCTTCTCCAGCGCCCCGGCGAGGTACGCCGTGGTGGCCGTCGCCGCGTCGGCCAGGTAGCCGGTCGCGTGCAGGCGGGCGGAGGCATCGGCGGGGCTTGCGAACCAGGGGGACACGCACGCGAGCCTACGGGTGGCCCGCCGGGTGTCGCTGGGTGTCGCTGGAGAGCGGTGGCCCAGCCACCTTCCGGTGGCGAGGAATGTGGCTGCCCGACCGCCCATGGGCGCGGCGTGCGTCGGCATGCCAGGGAGCGGTGGCCCAGCCACCTACCGGTGGCGAGGAATGTGGCTGCCCGACCGCCCACGGCTCGCTCCGCCCACCGCCCACGGCGCTCACCTTGGTTGGCAGAGGGGGCGGGATTCGAACCCGCGGTAGGTCTCCCTACGACCGCTTTCAAGGCGGTTCCGATCGGCCGCTCCGGCACCCCTCCTCGMGCCGTCCGGAGACGGCACGGTGAGCATTCTAGGAGGCGTGGCGCGACGCGCTACTCGGAGCCGCCGAACTCCATCTCCACGTCGTCGTACGCAAGGTCGCGGAGCTTCTGGAAGTGCCGGTCGATGTCGGCGAGCAGGCGCAGCAGCGCCTCGCGGACCTGGGTCACGTCAGGGCTCTCGAGCACCTGGGGTCCGATCTCGCCCATCCGGGCGATCAGCGAGGTGCGCTCGCGCAGGGCCGCGGTGCCGCGGGCGGCCAGCCAGGCGTCGTCGGGGTGCTCGGACTCACGGATCAGCACCTCGCGCACGTCGGCCAGGCGTTGGCGGATCGTCCAGCGCCAGTTGCCCAGCGCGATGCCGGGCTCGGGCGGGGCGTCGAGGGCGCGGTGCAGGGCGCTCATCGCCGTCGCAGCACTGGACATGGCACCCTTCCCGACCCGTCGGACCCACTCGAGTGTGGACCCGGGCAGACGCACCGTACAAGGGCCAACTGGCGATCCGGGCGCCGGATGAGGTGCAATCGTCCCGTGCCGTCCGACTATCGACTCGCCCCCGCCGTCACTGCCCGCGTGATGGGGGTCGTGCTGGTCCTCATCGCCCTGATGGTCTTTGCGGCCACCGCAGCCGTGGCGTTCCTCGACCTGCACACGGCGGTGCTGCTGGTCCCGGCGGTGCTGGCCATCGTCGTGCTCGTCGCGGCGACCTTCGCGATCGGTGGCCGGGGCTGGGTCGTGCGCCTCGGGGACGAGGGCTACCAGGTGCAGTGGGTCCGTGGCGTGGGCGTGGCCGCGGCCCGGTGGAAGGACGTCGAGGACGCGGTGACCACCACCCGGGCCGGCTCGCCGTGCGTCGTCCTGCGCCTGCGCAACGGGGGTACGACGACCATCCCGGTGGACGTGCTGGCCGGCGACCGCGAGGCGTTCGTCCGCGACCTGCAGCGCCACCTCACCGACGGACAGGGCCTGCGTCCGCTGTGATCCGATGCCGGACCGGACCTGATTCGGCAGATCCCGTCGGGTCCTTGTAGCCTGTGCGGGCTCGTCTCGGCGAGCGTGGAGGCGTCGCCTAGTCCGGTCTATGGCGCCCGCCTGCTAAGCGGGTTTGGGGCTACAACCCCATCGAGGGTTCAAATCCCTCCGCCTCCGCCATCCTCTCTGGCCTCCCTCAGCGGGGGCCAGAGTGCATTTCGGGGCCGCATGGCCGTGGTGGAGCGAGAATTGCACAAGTCTGCAATGCACACACTTGCACCTCCGACCATGGTGACGCTCGGGCACGGATCCGGGAGAATGATCGTTCGTGGTCCCCCCGGACCCACAGACAAGAGGGTGAATGACCATGACTGCACGACGCATCGCTGCGGCACTTCTGACCGCTGCCCTGACCATCGGGGTCGGCGCCATCGGCACCACCAGCGCCTCTGCGCTGCAGGACACCACCTGGCCCTCCGGGTCGCGCCCCCTTCCCTGATCGACTCCCTCCCCCCCGGGCGAAGCGGACCGTGACTCAGTCGCGGTCCGTTTCGGCGTGTGGCTCCGTATCGTTGCCGGTGACGCCGAGCCGGCCCATCTCGTAGCCCAGCTGGAACCGCGTGTCGACCTGGAACTCGTGCTTCAGGTCGGAGACGTACGCCGCGTAGGTGCGCGGGCTGACCCCCAACCGCTTGGCGCCGACGGGATCCGCGTGCCCGCCGACGAGCATCCGGATCGTCATCGCCCGCTGCTCGGCCGCGATGTCGCGCACCAGCGGGGTGTCACGGTTGGTGAACGGCCGGCCCCGCTCCCACGACCGCTCGAAGATGTCGGCGAGGTAGTGCACCAGCGACGGCTCGCGGACGGCGAGCGCCGTGCGCTCCTCGGAGCCCGGCACGATGGCCAGCCGGCGGTCCACCACGATCAGCCGGTTGAAGAACTCGTCGAGGGTCCGCACCTGGGCGCCCTCGGCGGTGACGGCCGCGACGTACTTGTGCGTGGCCGAGCTGCGCCGTGCGGCGTGCTGGTAGAGCGTGCGCATGGTGACGCCGCGTCGCAGCGCACCCACCTCGCGCTCGATGGCCTGGGGCAGCTGCTCCATCGCCCGGCCCGTCTGCGGCTGAGCCGTGAGCAGCTCGCGGGTGGCGTCCGCGACCGCTGAGGTGATGTACGGCGCGATGGCCTCACCGCGCAGCTCGATGAAGGGGCCCTTGACCGACCCCGGGGACTGCCGCCAGGTCTGGGACAGGCCGCTGAAGGCCTGTGCCCACTGGGCGGACTCAGAGATCAGCTCGGCGCCCTGCTGGCCGAGGGGGGCGACCACGCGGGACTGGACGGTCGCCGGGTCGACGGCGAGCCAGGTCTCGTCGAGCTCGTCGAGGGTGACCAGGCCGAGCTCCACGAGCAGGTCGAAGGCCTGGCGGTCCGGGCCACCGTCGGCGATGCGCGGGTCCGACCTCGACAGGCCGGCCTGGGTCGCGATCTCCTCGTACAGCCCCGTGGCAGCGGACTCGAAGAGCGAGCGCTCCTGCGGGCCGAAACTCATCCTCCACCGCCTCCCTGTGGTCGCGGGCGATCCTTCCACACGCCGCGGACGGGGCAGGCCCCCGGACGGGCCTGCCGTGATGATCGTCGGGGCGGTCAGGCGCCGAGACGCTCCTTGAGCCCGTCGAGCTCGGTCCACAGCACGGCCGGGAGGTCGTCGCCGAACTTCTCGAACCACTCCTGGATCTGCGGGATCTCGGCCTTCCACTCCTCGGCGTCGACGGCCAGCGCGGCCTCGATCGCCTCGGGCGTCATGTCGAGGCCCTCGATGTCGAGGGATCCCGGTGCGGGCACGTGGCCGATCGGGGTCTCGACCGCGGCGGCCTGGCCCTCGAGGCGCTCGATGACCCACTTGAGGACGCGGCTGTTCTCGCCGAACCCGGGCCACAGGAAGCCGCCCTCGTCGTCGCGACGGAACCAGTTGACGTAGAAGATGCGGGGCATCTTCGACGCGTCGTTGTCCTTGCCCATGTTGATCCAGTGGCTGAAGTAGTCCCCGGCGTTGTAGCCGATGAACGGCAGCATGGCCATCGGGTCGCGACGCACCACGCCGACGGCGCCGACGGCGGCCGCCGTGGTCTCCGACGAGAGGGTGGCGCCCATGAAGGTGCCGTGGGTCCAGTCGCGGGCCTCGGTCACCAGCGGGATGGTGGTCTTGCGGCGACCACCGAAGAGGATGGCGTCGATCGGCACGCCGCGCGGGTCGTCGTACTCCGCCGCGAGCATGTCGCACTGCTTGATGGGCGTGCAGTAACGGCTGTTGGGGTGGCTGGAGAGCTCCTCGGACTCGGGGGTCCAGGGCTCGCCCTTCCACGACGTGGCCTTCGCGGGCGTGTTCTCGAGGCCCTCCCACCAGACGTCGCCGTCCTCGGTGAGCGCGACGTTGGTGAACACCGAGTTGCCCTTGTTGATGGTGGCCATCGCGTTGGGGTTGGTGTGCTCGTTGGTGCCGGGGGCGACGCCGAAGAAGCCGAACTCCGGGTTGACCGCCCACAGACGGCCGTCGTCGCCGATGCGCATCCACGCGATGTCGTCGCCGATCGCCTCGACCTTCCAGCCGGGGATGGTCGGCTTGAGCATGGCGAGGTTGGTCTTGCCGCAGGCGCTCGGGAAGGCCGCCGCGACGTACTTGGTGACGCCGTGCGGCGAGGTGAGCTTGAGGATGAGCATGTGCTCGGCCATCCAGCCCTCGTCGCGCGCGATGACGCTGGCGATGCGCAGGGCGTAGCACTTCTTGCCCAGCAGCGCGTTGCCGCCGTACCCGGAGCCGAAGCTCCAGATCATCCGCTCCTCGGGGAACTGGACGATGTACTTGGTGTCGTTGCAGGGCCACGAGACGTCCGCCTGGCCCTCGGCCAGCGGCATGCCCACCGAGTGCAGCGCGGGCACCCACTTGACGTCCGCACCGATCTCCTCGATCTTGCGCAGGACCTCGGTGCCCATCCGGGCCATGACGCGCATCGAGACCGTGACGTACGCCGAGTCGGTGATCTCGACGCCGAACATCGGGTGCTCGGCCTCGAGGTGGCCCATGACGAACGGGATGACGTACATCGTGCGGCCCTTCATGCAGCCGGCGTACAGCCCGCGCATGAGGTCCTTCATCTCGTTCGGGTCCATCCAGTTGTTGGTGGGCCCGCAGTCCTTCTCGTCCACCGAGCAGATGTAGGTGCGGTCCTCGACGCGCGCCACGTCGGTGGGGTCGGAGGCCGCGTGGAACGAGTTGACCTTGATCTCGGGGTTGAGGCGGGTGAACGTGCCGGTGGCCTCGAGGGCCGCGGTCAGCTCGGTCCACTCCTCGTCGGAGCCGGTGCACCAGTGGATGGCGTCGGGCTGCGTCAGCGCAGCCGTCTCGGTGACCCAGTCCAGGATGCCCTGGTGGGTGGTGGGCACCCCGCTGGTGGTGGAGGTGGGGGCGTCGGTGGTGGCGGTCATGCGGTGGATCCCTCTCGCGCATTCGCGGCGTACGCCCCCGTGCTGGTGGGCGTCGCCGGCCGTCGAGCGTATCGACGGAGGTGTCGGTGGTAAGCCCGGCTCCATTGCCCGGCCCCGTGCGGGTGCGGCGAGGCTAACCTCGCGCTCAGCGCGGCTCATATTGGATCGATCCATCGGTGAGAGCCAGGTCACAGGCGCCCGTCGACCCGGGCGCACGGCGACGTGCGGCCGTCAGATCGGGGCGTCGGGGTCGATGCTGCGGGTCTCGCTGCGCCGGTTGCGGGACTCGAGCACGTCGCTCAGGTAGAGCTTGGGGAGCACCTTCGCGACCGCCAGGGTCACGTAGACGATGGTGTTGATCGCCACGAACGCCGCCAGCACGGCGACGACCTCCTGGCGCAGCAGGCTCTCGGGGAGCAGCAGGCCCATGGGGACCAGGTCGACTGTCACGAGGGCCACGTCAGTGCTCCATCCGGGCGCCGGACTCGGTCTGTACGACGTGCTTCCACGTCGCCTGCCGGGCCAGCGAGAGGTCCCAGATGCCCTTGACGTAGACCACGTTGAGGAACATCGCGTAGAAGAGCTCGGGGAAGAGGGACAGCCCCAGGAGTCGGGCCTTCCAGCCGCCGCGCCAGACGGTGACGACGCGCTCGACGGTGAAGACGAGACCGATGCCGATCCAGAACGGGAACCACACCCAGGTGGAGGTGGCCAGCACCATCAGCAGGATGAGCGTGAGGTAGGCGCCGAGGGCGATGACGCCGTAGCCGATGCCGAGCTGCTGCATCCAGTAGCGGAACGTCTGGGGGCGCAGCCCGTAGGCGCCGAGGTTCTCCAGCGCTCCCCGCTGCCAGCGCAGCCGCTGGGCCCACAGGGCGCTCCACGACGGCATCACCTCGGTCACCACCGTGCAGTCGGCCGGGGAGATCATCAGCGCGCCGAGCGACTTGAGCGCGATCGTGAGCTCGTTGTCCTCGGTCAGGGCGATGGTGTCGTAGACGTCGCCCGGAACCCMGGGGAGGGTGGCGCCGCGCTCGGCGGCGACGGCGCGCAGGGCGCGGGGGCGGAAGACCGACGCGGTGCCGGTGAGGACGAAGACGCGGCCGCGGCGCCGGCGCAGGTCGCGCTGGTAGCGGGTGTACTCGTTGCGCTGGAACTGTCCGATGAGCCCGGCACCGTCCTCGCCGTAGAAGAGGCCCCCCACGGCCATCAGCCCACGGTCGTCGGCGAGCCGGCGCGCGGCCCCCTCGAGGAAGCCCGCGTCCAGGGTGGTGTCGGCATCCATCACCATGACGCAGTCGTTGTCCCCCAGGCCGGGCAGGACCATGCAGAGCGCCTGGTTGAGGCCACCCGCCTTCTTGTGCGCGTTGTCGACCGTCTCGAAGACGTCGACGCCGGCGTCCCACGCGAGCCGGACCGTGGCGTCGGTGCAGTTGTCGGCCACCACCACGACCCGGGCCGGGGGCAGCGACTGGGAGAGCAGCGAGGCGAGGGTCTCGGAGATGCACGACTCCTCGTTGTGGGCCGGGATGAGGACCGTGATGGTGACCGGGCCGGCGTACTCGCCGCGCGTCTCGGCCATCACCAGGCGGGGGGCCAGCGGCATCCGGTCGGGGTCCTCGCTGCGACGCGCCCGGGTCAGGAGCCGACGCTCGAGGGCGGCGACCCCGGCGGCCAGCATCAGCGCCACGCCCACCGCGGCCAGCAGGACTCGCGGCGCCGGCATCTCGGTGTCGTAGAAGACGCGCCAGATGCCGAACAGGAGGCCCTCGCTGGGCCGCTCCCCACGCGAGGGGTCACCGGCGGCGACCGCCGCCCACAGGGCGGCAGCCCCCAGGGCCGCGGTACCGATGATCGCCAGCCCGACCGAGCGCTGCAACCACTGCATCGGTCCCGAGTCTCCTGTCAGTGTGGTGGGTGGTCAGAGTGGTGGATGGTCCGCGGGGACGTGCACGACCGCGATCACTCCTGCGGGGCCGTGGCGAGGACGGACGGCATGAACTGGGCGACGAAGTCGTCGTAGGGCACCGGCTTGCCGATGAGGTAGCCCTGCGCGAAGTCCACGCCCTCCTCCCGGCACACCTCGAGGATGGCCGGCTCGGAGACGAACTCCGCCACCGTCCGCTTGCCGAGGTCGCGGGCGATGCCGACGATCGAGCGCATGATCGTGCGGTCCACCTGCGAGTGGTGCACCTGGGCGACGAACTCCCCGTCGATCTTCACGTAGTCGAAGAGCAGGTGCTTGAGGTAGTAGAAGGAGCCGAAGCCGGCACCGAAGTCGTCCAGGGCGAACGCGCAGCCGAGCTCGGTCATCCGCTCGGCGAAGGCCCGGGCCAGGGCCACGTCGGCGACGGCCGCCGTCTCGGTGATCTCCAGGATCAGCGCGGCCGGGTCCACGTCGTGGCGTGCGAGCGACTCCCGGATGGCCTGCTCGATGTCCGGGTGCCCGATGGAGTGACCGGAGAGGTTCACCTCGAGCTCGAACTCCGGATCGATGAGGCGCAGCTTGGCCAGCATGGCCATGCTGTGCTCGACCACCCAGGCATCGACCTGCGGCATCAGCCCGGTGCGCTCGGCGATGTAGACGAAGCGCGACGGCGGCACCAGCTCGTCCTCGTCGCGCAGCCGCAGCAGCACCTCGGCCGAGCTGATCCGGTCGTTGGCGAGGTTCATGATCGGCTGGAGGTGCAGCTCGAAGCGGTCCTTCTCCAGGGCCTCCTCGATGCGGCTCTGCCACTGGAGGCGGGCGGAGAACTTCGGCGGCCGCGTCTCGCCCTCGGGGAGGATCGCGACCTGGTTGCGGCCGGCCTCCTTGGCGTCGTACATCGTCATGTCGGCCAGGGCCAGGATGTCGGTGGCGTGCTCGCTGGCGGACCTGAAGGTGACCGCACCGACGCTGGCGGTGACCCGGCGGCGTACGCCGTCGAGGGTGGCGGCGTGCTCGCGGATGCGCTCGACGACGTCGCGACCGACCCGCTCCGCGGCGCTCTGGTCGCCGTCGGTCAGCAGCAGCGCGAACTCGTCGCCGCCGAGGCGGGCGACGACGTCGGTGTCGCGCACCGACCGGCGCAGGAGGCCGCCGATGGTGACCAGCAGCTGGTCGCCGGCGTTGTGGCCCAGGCTGTCGTTGACCTGCTTGAAGTTGTCGAGGTCGAGCAGCAGGACCGCGCCGCTCGAGCCGTAGCGCCGGCAGCGCTCGAGGTGGCGCTGGAGCTCGGTGTCGAAGCGGCGCCGGTTGGCCAGCCCGGTCAGCACGTCGTGGTCGACGAGGTGTGCGAGCCGGTCCTGGTAGCGACGGCGCTCGGAGACGTCGACGACGTTGACCAGCACGATGTCGGGCTCGTCGGAGCCGGGGCGGCGCAGCAGGCGGCTGCTCAGCCCCACGTGGATGTCCTGACCGCGGTAGTCGCGCAGCACGCAGTCGGAGGCGCTGGAGCGGGAGACGTCCTCGAAGATGCGGGCCAGGTGGTCGGCGACCGAGGAGTCGTCCGGCGGGGCCAGCTCGGTGAGCCACACGCCCTCGAGCTCGTCGGGAGGCAGGCCGACGATCCCGCACAGGGCCGCGTTGACGAACTGGATCCGGCCGGTGGTGTCGAGCACCGCGACCCCGTGCGGGGCGTCGAGGAACAGGCGCTCGCTCTGCTCGGTGGCCGTCCGGGCGGCGCGCGTCTCCCGCTCCATGCGCAGCACGATGCGCTGCACGACGCGGCCGAGCACCACCGCGATGGCGACCAGGAGGAGGGCGCGGCGCCAGTCCTCGATCGGGTAGCGGGGGGCGCCGATCAGCAGCACGGGCCCCAGGATCGTGGCTCCGGCGAGGAAGCTCGCGACGTACAGCTCGCGCTTGGAGCCGGTGATCGCCAGCCACAGGACCGGCACCAGGACCAGGACGGCCATCCCGGATGCCTGTCCCCCGCCCGCCTCACGGACGAGGAGGACGAAGACGAAGGTGAGGTAGGCGGCCGTGGGATCGACCCAGGTGCGCGGCTCGCGCCGGCTGCTCTCGATGAGCATGCCCATGATGACGAAGTAGACGACCGTCGCGCAGGCCAGCACGACCCAGGACACGTCGTACGGCGGCAGCAGCACCGCGAGCAGGCCGAGCCCGCAGACGACGCCGAAGGGGCGCATGAGTCGCAGGGAGGGGCGACGCCGGTCGAACCGGCTGTCGCTCACGTCCTTCGCTGTCCCGAGACCTGCCATGGTGTGACGACCCTAGCCGCTGACGGGTCGCCCACCGCGTCGACGGCCCCGGTCGTGGACCGGGGCCGTCGGCACTCGTCGCGTACGCCGCTCAGGCGCCGTCGTCCGCCAGCGCCTTGGCCACGCGGCGGTGGGCCTCCCAGATCGCCTCCGGCATCCGGTCGAACTGCTCGAGGTGCTCCTCGCGGTGGTCCATCTCCTCCTGCCAGCGGGCGTTGTCGATGGACAGGATGGTCGTGAGGTCCTCCGGCGTGATGTCGACGCCCTCGAGATTGAGCTCGTCCGCGGTCGGCACGATCCCCACAGGGGTCTGGCGACCGGTGACCTCGCCGTTGCGGAGCTGGAGCAGCCACAGCAGCGGGCGGAGGTTGTCGCGGTAGCCGGGCCACAGGAAGTGGCCGTCCTCAGGGTTGCGCTGGAACCAGTTGACGTGAGCGAAGATCGGCTGGTCGGTGGCGGCACCGACCACGTCGAGGTAGTGCTGCGCGTAGTCGCCCTCCCCGTAGGCCATGAACGGGCGGTTGGACATCGGGTCGTAGCGGAGCACGCCCTCCTTGCCCTCGGCCGCGGCGGTCGCCTCGGCGCCCAGGGTCAGGCCGTCGTAGACCCCCTCGGCCAGGTCGTGGATGGCCCGGATCAGCGGCTCGCGGTCGCGGGTGCGGCCCCCGAAGATGATCGCGTCGATCGGGACCCCGGAGGCGGCGTCGTAGTCGGTGGCGATGTTGGGGACGTTGTCGAGGGTCGTGGTGAAGCGGCTGTTGGGGTGCGCCCACGGGGAGGAGTCGCTGTCCTTGCGGTCGGCCAGCGGGGAGCCGGTCCAGTCGAGCCACCCGTGCACCTCCGGCGGCGGGGACGGGGTGCGGCCCTCCCACCAGACCTCGCCGGTCGTCGGGTTGTAGGCGACGTTGGTGAAGATGGCGTGCGTGCCCGGGTCGACGGAGTGCAGCGCGGTCGGGTTGGTGCGCTCGTTGGTGTCCTTGGCGACGCCGAAGACGCCGTACTCGGGGTTCATCCCCATCAGCCGGCCGGTCTCCTCGTGGACCCACAGCCACGCGATGTCGTCGCCGTAGAAGGACACGTGGTAGCGCTCGCCGAGCACGTCGGGGGCCAGCATCATCGCCAGGTTGGTCTTGCCCGAGGCACTCGGGAAGCCGCCGCAGATGTGGTAGTCCTTGCCGGTCTCGTTGTCGTGGATGCCGATGAGCATGTACTGCTCGGCGAGGAACTTCTTGCTGGCCCACCCGTCGTACGCACCCTGGCGCAGGCCGTGGGCGATCTTGCCGAGCAGCGCGTTGCCGCCGTACGACGACCCGAAGTGCAGGATCGTGCGCTCGTCGGCGACGGTGACGAAGTAGCGCTGGTCGTCGTCCGTGCCCTGGCCGAGGTTCTCCAGGTCGCCGGTCACGTGGACGGCGCGCACGAAGTGGTCGGGGTCCTCGAGGTCGTCGAGGAAGCGCGCGGCCACCCGCGACATCCGGATCATGTGCAGCACGACCGGTCGGGAGTCGGTGAGCTCGACGCCGGCGGCCCACGGGGCGAGCTCGTTGCCGGGGGGCGACATCAGGTAGGGGATGACGTACATCGTCTTGCCGGCGCTGGCACCGCGCATGCGGTCGTGCAGCATCGGCTTCATCTCCGAGGCCGGACGCCAGTTGTTGTAGACGCCCTTGTCCTTCTCGTCGTTCGTCGCGACGATCGTGCGCTCCTCGGAGCGGGCGGTGTCCTTGTAGTAGCTGCGCGAGTAGTAGCGGCCCTCTCCCGCGGGCTTGAGCTCGCCGGCCTCGAGCGCCTCCTGGATCAGGCGGGCGTCGTCGGCCGCGGTGACGACCTCGATCCGCTCGGCTCCGGTGAGCGCGGCGTACTCCGCCACGAACTCGCGGACCTTCGGGTTCTCGAGCCCCGCGGCGTCCAGGGCTGCCTCGACATCTGCCATCTGATCTGTGCCTCTCGTGAGGTGGACCGCGGGCGTCTCGACCGCCCCGGTCGCGCAACGTGCCGCCACCCTAACGATGGTCGCCGGATTGGAACGCTCCACTCCCGGACGGGTTCTGGGATCCACGTCACGTCGACCCGCAGGGGTGTGATTTCGGGTTGTCGGCCGTGGTCCGCTACTCTCATCCGGTCGCACTGTTCGCAGCCGACGGGCGCCTGTAGCTCAACGGATAGAGCATCTGACTACGGATCAGAAGGTTTGGGGTTCGAATCCCTACAGGCGCGCAGAACGAGAAACCGCAGGTCAGCCCGCTGACCTGCGGTTTTGTCGTTTCGCGACCCGCCAGCGGGTGAGAGCCCCCGCCGCCAGAGGTCGTCCTGGTGCAGGACCGGTGCAACAACGTCTCGGGGGCGTCGTGATCTTCGGGCGGCAGGCTGAAGTCATGTCCCAGCACCCCCATTTCGTCGGCGGCCGCAGCCTCGACATATCTGGCACAGGGCTGGTCATGCGAACACCACCGATCCTCCTGACCAAGCGCGAGACCGCGGCCACCCTGCGAGTCAGCGTCTCCACCATCGAGCGCATGCTCCGGCGCGGGGATCTCCCCCACGTGAAGATGAACTATGCGACCCGGATCCTGCGCAGGGACGTCGACGACTACATCGAGTCCCACCGCATCGACACCCGCCGCAGCGAGACCCCCGACACCTCCGGGGAGGGCGCAGCATGAGTCGCCCCCGCCAGGACCCGGCCCAGGCGACACCGACGCCGTACCAGGGCAAGGACGGCCTCTGGCACGTCTACGTCCCGATGGGGTGGCACCCCGACGGCCGCCCCGACCGCAAGCACTTGCGGCGCAAGACCCGCCGAGAGGTCGTCCGCGCGCAGCGCCGACTCGAGGCGCAGCGCGACCGAGGCGAGTACATCCACTCGAGCCAGGACACGACCCTCGGCTGGTGGGCGACCCACTGGCTCGACGACATCCTCCCGCTGGCCGGGCGCAAGGCCAAGACCATCGACGGCTACCGGTCCACGCTCCGGGTTCACGTCCTGCCCCATCTCGCCGGGATGAAGTTGAGCGCGCTGACCGCGGAGGTCATCCGCAGTCGCCTCATCGAGATGAAGCGCGCGGGCGCCAGCGCGCACACCGTCGCCGCCACCCACCGCGTCCTGCGATCCTGCCTGTCGGCCGCCGTGGACTCCGGCCGCCTGGCGGTGAACCCGGCGAAGAAGGTCAAGGTCGAGAAGCCCCCAGAGGTCGAGGTGGTGCCTCTCACCGTCGACGACGCGACGCGCATCCTCCGGACCGCCGCCGACCGACGCAACGGCGCCCGCTGGAGCGTCGCCCTGTCCCTGGGGCTCCGGCAGGGCGAAGCGCTTGGGCTGAAGTGGGCCGACCTGGACTTCGAGGCCGAGACCGTGGTCGTACGTCGCGCCTTGCGCCGCGAGACCGGCCGCCACGGCTGTGAGCCCGACGATGCAGGCCAGCCCACGTGTTGGACCAAGCAGGGAGGCCGTTGTCCCGAGCGGACCCAGGGCGGCCTCGTGGCCCGCACCCCGAAGAACAACAGGTCACGCACCATTCCGCTGCCGCCCGGCCTGGCTTCCCTCCTCCGCGCCCACAAGGCGGCTCAAGCCGCCGAACGCCTCCAGGCGGGCTTCCTGTGGAGCGACGAGGACTGGATCTTCGCCACCGAGTTCGGCGCGCCCATCGATCCCCGACGCGACTGGGCTGAGTGGAAGGAGGTGCTGCGTCTCGCCGGCGTTCGTGACGCTCGCGTCCACGACGCCCGCCACACTGCCGCGACCTTGCTCCTCGCCAACGGTGTCGACACCCGGACGCTCATGGACCTCATGGGATGGACCGAGCACCGGACCGCCCAGCGCTACGCCCACGTCATCGACCCGATGCGCCGGGAAGCCATGGCGCGGATGGGTGGGGTGCTGTTCGGACGGGCAGAGACCTGACTCAGCGCTGATGTACTTCTAAGACTTGGATGCCGTTGAGAACACGCTCCGCTGCCACCTGCAGCCGAGTGGCGTAGCTACGCTCCGACTCGTCACCGTTCAACGCAAGCGGGAGCTCGAACCAACAGTTGCGGATGCCATCTTTGGGCACAGGCCTGCGCCAGCCGGTCGAAACGAGCTTCTCGGCGAGTGCCGCGTCAAACGATTCGTCGTACCCCTGTCCATCGCCCGCCTCGACGTACAGGCCCCTCTCGCGATCGCCCTGCCACTGGATGTACCCGCCATTCACGTCGAATCCGCCCGTGCCACTCGACTGGATTGCATCGGCCAGCATCGCTGCAATCTCCACGACTCCGAGGTCGCCGTCGGAATCAGTGGGATCGTCCGAAGGGGGCGCGGCCGCCGCAATCTCGCTGGACGCCGGCTGCTCCTGAGCGGTCGCCACGACATCCTCGATCGGGAGCGAGTCATGTACCGCTTCGAGTCGAGCGCGAACGTTGGCCCCTAGTCTGGTGATTCCAAACAGCTCCGCAGTCGCGCGAAGCAAGTCGTCAACCAGGTTCAAGTCGTACTCATCGAGCACCGCGAGCATCGCGTTGGCGATCTCCTCCGGGGCAATCTCATCGAGGGATCGCGCACCGTCCTGTCCGGCGATGCGGAAACCGGCCCAGGCCTCGGGGTCGAGGTGTGTCGGCCAAGCAAAATCGCCGAGTCTTCGGTTCTTGCGTACCTGCCCCCGTGGGACCAGCTTGATGATGCTGTCGGCACGTGCCGAGCGGACCGCGTTGAGACCAAAGCGTCGCGCAACGATGCGAGCAAGTCGCCCCAGCTCGACGGGTCCTTCGGTCTCGATGACGTCGCGTACCTGATCGCGCACAGTCGCCGCGGCCGTGCGATCAGGCAGGCGGTCGAGGGTCTCCTTCGAGCCGACCACACTGGTGTGAGCGGGCTGGAACTCGGCTATGGCATCGGTGTCCGTCTGCGCTGCGTGAGTACCAGACGGAGTGACGGGGACGGGCGTCGACGGCGCGGGAGGCATCGAAGYCGCAGGGGTTTCAAACTGTTCCTGCGACAGGAAGGGCACCGCGGACTCGGGGTCCAGAGGTTCCGGAGGGGTCCGCGATGCCGCGATGTCCAAGTTCGACTCGCCGTCACCCTCGGCGTTCGTGCGCATTGATTCTGAAGGGAGATCCCACTCGGTCTCCGAGGCGAGGCTCTGGACAGGCTCAGCAATCATCCCCGGCAAGGGATTCGAGGCAGACACCGTTCCCGCGGTGCTGCCGTCGAGGTGGGCCTCGGCTCGATCCACTTCCGCAACGACGTGGGCAATGACCTCGTCCCGATTCTGGAGCCACATCGGCCACCAGACGCGAGCAACGGTCGGCCAACCCATCAGGTTCTCAAGAACCTCAACAGGTAAGACGTCCCGATCGGACACCGTGCTGCGCTTCTTCCAACTCTCGCCATCGAGCAGGACCGGGAGGATCGGGCGATCTGGATATTCCGGTCGTGCGAGCACGAGGTCGAGCCGGAAATTGGACAGCCCGACGTCGGACATCACGTGCAGACCAGCGTCTTGCAGGGCCACAGCGATTTCATCACGGTGCCGATCCCGGATGGCAATACGGTGGGCGGTTTCTGCCTCATCGCTCTGAGAGCCGGCGGCCTGCGCGTCCATCAGGAACTGTTTGAGGTCCTTCGGTCCCTGGTACGTCGATCCGGAGACGTCGAGCTCGTTGGAGGCCGGGTTGAAGGAGCAGAACACCACGTTCTTTCGCCGCGCTCGGGTTACGGCGACGTTGAGCCGTCGCTCCCCACCAGCGTTGGAGAGTGGCCCGAAGTTGGTCGGGACCTTGCCGTTGGCCTGCTTGGAGAAGGCGACCGAGAAGACGACGACGTCCCGCTCATCGCCTTGGACCTGTTCGAGGGCCTTGACGAATAGGGCCTCGCCCCGACCCATCTTGGACTCGTCCAGGAGGTCGGCGATCTTGGTGTCGCCGCTTGCGTGCAACAGGTCCTCGATGAGCTGGCGCTGCTGCTCGTTGAAGGTCACGATGCCGACGGAGGGGAGCCGCTCGCTGGCATGGACGAGCTCGTGAATGTACTTCACGATCTCGACTGCCTCGAACGGGTTGGTGTTGGATCCCGCGGTGATCCCGTTTCCGAGGTCCACCTTCGCGGCGCCCGCTCGTAGGTACATGCCCTTGTCGCCGTTCTCAGGCCAATGCACCGGCCGGAACTCCAGACCTGTCTCGGAAGAGAGCAGGGTGGGAGTCGGGAAACTGCTCAGGTCACCCCGGTAGTACGTGCGATTGCTGAACGCGATCAGTGCCTCGTCCTGACTGCGGTAGTGCCAGCTAAGGCTGAGGGTAGGTACGCGGGCGAGCTCGCACTCGCTGAGGATTGACTCTTGATCCTCGACGATCTCCTCGGCATCGGGGTCGTCGATCTCGTCGTCGTCGAATGCACCACCCCCAACCTTGCGGGTGGGCGGCATCTGCTTGCTGTCACCAACGACGATGGCGGCACGGGCGCGGCCAAGCGCGCCGACCGCTTCGGGGACTGTGATCTGGGAAGCTTCGTCGAAGATGACGAGATCGAACTCCATGACGCCCGGTTCGATGAGGTCGACGACGGACGACGGACTGCACAACACGAGGGGCGTGAGTTCCTGGACGGCCTCGCCGTACTTCCGCAGGATCGGGCGGGTCCCGAGTTTCCGGGTGGTCTTTTCCAACTCCCGCGCAAGGCCGCCAGTGCGAGAGCCAAGGCCTCCAGCGCCCCTTCGCGCCATGATGCGCGCAGGGCCGTCCGTGACCCACTGTTTGCGGACCTCGGCTTGAGAATCGGAGTATGACGACACGCGCTGGTCGTGCGCGACGGCGTCGAAGCGATCGAGCCCCTCGGTGCTGATCCGCTCAGCGAGCGAGGCCTTTGCGACGCCTCGTGCGAGCGCATCCTCGGCGGTGTAGGCGGGAAGAGTGCCTTCGAGAAGCTCGACCCGTGCTTGGTCGAGCCCGGCGGAACGCATCGGCTCGAGCTTGCGTACGAGGGTGCACCAACGTTGAAGCGGGACGAGCCGCTCATATTCAACGTCGCGACGCCAGACGTCTTCGACCCGGCTCACCGCGGTCGTCAGTGTCGCACCGCTTCGCCATGCCTCGAAGTCCGCGTCCTGGATGACGATCTCATCGCAAAGGTTGCTCCATGATTCCGCGTAAGCACCGAGAGCCTCGGCCTGTCCAGCGAGATGGCCGGCGCGGGCAAGGTCATTGACGAGGTGAGTCCATTCACCTCCATCGCGGAGGCTCGCAGTTGCTTGAGTGAGTTCCTCGACCCGCGTGCGAGCGGCCGCGAGCGCACCGGGCACGAGCGCATTTTTCGGAACGGTCCTCGACAGACCTGGCGTGGCGGCGATCGACATCCGGACTTGTTCGTCTGCGTCTTGGACGTCAACGAGGTCGGACAGGATCGCCCCGACGTTCGAAGGGTGCAGGTCCAGCCCTGGTGGCGCCACTGCTGCTATCGGAGCGATCGCTGCCATCTGACGACCCTTGCGTCCCATGAAGCCGGACGCTGTGGCGGCGCCGAACTGCTTCGCGACTCCGCGAAGATCGAGTCCGAGCACGTCTGGTGCAAACCCGTGGAGCTTGGGGGTGCAGCCCTCAACCGCGCGCTCGCAGCCAGCGACCGTTTCGCCGGCGCGCGCTGGCCAACTCGATTGCAGCACGCCGGCCAGCTCGTCCCCGGAGGGGAAGGCGGGGTTCGCTGCCGCCGCGAGGGTGTTGAGTTGCGCGGGCCGGGTGACGGAGTCGAGCGCCAGGCGGAGCGCGCCGCCGAGCGAGTCCGACCACGCGAACCCCGCGAGGATGCCGCGCACTGCGCCACTCACCCGCTCGATGTCGAACGGGTCCCCGTTCCCCACACCGGCGAGCCGCCACGGGTGGCCAGGACGGACACCCGCTGCGGCTGTCCACCTTTGGAG
>NZ_JBFUKA010000051.1:0-34462 GCF_056401085.1 Nocardioides sp. P4_G4 | reverse complement strand
GGGCGGCCCGGCCGGCCGCCGGTGCGCACGCGGGGCGGCGTGCGGCGGGTGCGGTGGCTGGCGTTGCCCGAGCGCACCAGGGCGCGCAGCGGCGTGACGGTGTCGTTGGTGAGCCGCCCCTGCCAGACCAGCGACCACAGCGCGGCGGAGAGCTCGGAGTCACTGGTGGAGCCGACCCGGTCGGAGAGCTGCCGGAAGAACCACGCGCCCCCGGGATCCAGCGCCTCCAGGACGGCGCGCTCGATCGCGCCCGGCTCGTCCTCGGCGACGTCGGGCAGGGTGAGCTCGGCCTGGTCGGCGAGGTGCAGGCTCACCCAGCCGTCGCTGCCCGGCAGCGGGGAGTGCCCCGCCCACACGACCTCGCCCGACGCGGTGAGCTCGTCGAGGAAGGACGGCTCGTAGTCGCGGACCCGCGCCGCCAGGACCAGGGGCTCGAGGGCGCTCGCCGGCACCGGGCACCCGGCGAGCTGGTCGATCGCGGCCACCACGCCGTCGACGCCGCGCAGCGTGCCGCCACGAAGCTGACCCGAGACGTGCTGCCACGCGGGCAGGAAGCGCGCCACGGTGTCCTGGGTGACCGGCTCGACCTCCTTGCGCAGCCGGGCCAGCGACCGGCGACGGAGCTTGCGCAGCACCTCGGCGTCGCACCACTCGCTGCCGCTGCCCGAGGGACGGAACTCGCCCTCGAGGAGGCGGCCGCGCGAGACGAGCCGTTGGAGCGCGTGGCGCGCGACCGCCTCCCCGAGGCCCAGGCGGGCGGCGACGTCGGGTGTCGTGAACGGGCCGTGGGTGCGGGCGTAGCGGGCGATCAGGTCGCCGATCGGGTCCTCGTGCGGCTCGGTGAAGACGTCGGGCGTGCCCGGCGGCACGGGCACTCCGAGGCCGTCACGCAGCCGCCCGACGTCCTCGACGGTCGTCCACCGCTCGTCCCCGGCGATGCGGGCCGGGACCACGCGGCGTACGTCGGAGAGGGCGTCCAGCCAGGAGGCGACGTCGGCACCCTCGACCGAGCGGGCGGTGATCTCCTCGGTGCTGAGCGGGCCGAGCAGCCGGAGCAGGTCCGCGACCGCCTCGGCGTCGCGGGCGCGCCGGTCGGGGGCCAGCCACTGGAGCTCGGACTCGACCTCGGCCAGCACCTCGGGGTCGAGCAGCTCGCGCAGCTCGGCCCGCCCGAGCAGCTCGGCGAGCAGACCCTGGTCGAGCGACAGGGCGGCGGCCCGGCGCTCGGCGATCGGGGAGTCGCCCTCGTAGACGAACTGGGCGACGTAGCCGAAGAGCAGGCTGCGGGCGTAGGGGCTCGGCGACTGCGTCGCCACGTCGACCACCGTCACCTCGCGGCGCTGGACCCGCTGGAGGAGCTTCACGAGAGCGGGCAGGTCGTAGACGTCCTGCAGGCACTCGCGGATGGCCTCGAGGACGATGGGGAAGGACGGGTACTGGGAGGCGACCTCGAGCAGCTGGGCACTGCGCTGGCGCTGCTGCCACAGCGGGCTGCGCCGCCCGGGGTCGCGCCGGGGGAGCAGCAGCGCACGTGCCGCGCACTCGCGGAACCGGCTGGCGAAGAGCGCAGACCCGCCGACCTCCTGGGTGACGAGCTGCTCGATCTCCTCGGGCTCGAAGACGACCACGTCGCCGCCGGGCGGCTCGTTCTCGGTGTCGGGGATGCGGATCACGATGCCGTCGTCGGAGGCCACCGCCTGCCCGTCGATGTCGTAGCGCTCCCGCAGCCGCGCGTTGATGGCCAGCGCCCAGGGGGCGTGCACCGGTGTGCCGTACGGCGAGTGGACGACGAGGCGCCAGTCGCCGAGCTCGTCGCGGAACCGCTCCACGAGGAGCTGGGTGTCGCTGGGCAGAGCGTTGGTCGCCTCCTGCTGCTCCGTGACGTAGGTGACGAGGTTGCCGGCGGCGTACTCGTCGAGGCCGCGGTCACGGGCCCGCTGGCGGGCCTTGTCGGGGGTGACGCTGCCCAGCTCGCGGGTGAAGCTGCCGATGGCCTCGCCCAGCTCGGCGGGCCGGCCCAGGGAGTCGCCCTTCCAGAACGGCAGGCGGCCCGGGATGCCCGGCGCGGGCGTCACCAGCACCCGGTCGTGGGTGATGTCCTCGATGCGCCAGCTGGTGGCCCCCAGGGCGAAGATGTCGCCGACCCGCGACTCGTAGACCATCTCCTCGTCCAGCTCGCCCACGCGGCTCGCCTTGTCGCCGACGAGGAAGACGCCGAAGAGCCCGCGGTCGGGGATGGTGCCACCGCTCGTGACGGCCAGTCGCTGCGCCCCCGGTCGACCGGACAGCACCCCGGTGACCCGGTCCCACACGATGCGCGGGCGCAGCTCGGCGAACTCCTCGCTGGGGTAGCGGCCGCTGAGCAGGTCCAGGGTGGCGTCGAACGCGCTGCGCGGCAGCGCGGAGTAGGGCGCGGCGCGGCGCACCAGGTCGTAGAGGTCGTCGACCTCCCAGTCCTCCATCGCCGTGCAGGCGACGACGTGCTGCGCGAGCACGTCGAGCGGGTTGGTCGGCACCGAGAGCGACTCGATGGCGCCGCTGCGCATCCGCTCGACCGCCACGGCGGTCTGGGCGAGGTCGCCGCGGTGCTTGGGGAACAGCACTCCGCGGCTGACCTCGCCGACCTGGTGGCCGGCGCGACCGACGCGCTGGAGGGCGCTGGCGACGCTGGGCGGGGACTCGATCTGGATGACCAGGTCGACGGCGCCCATGTCGATGCCGAGCTCGAGGCTGCTGGTGGCCACGACGCAGGGCAGCCGACCGCGCTTGAGGTCGTCCTCGATCAGGGCGCGCTGCTCCTTGGAGACCGACCCGTGGTGGGCCTTGGCGATGACGGTGCCGGCGCCGCTGCTCTGCCCCGCCTGGGCCATCACCTGGGCGGGCGGGGCCGCAGAGGTCCCGTCGGCCTCGGCGTCACCGCCTGCGCGGTCGGTGGCGATCTCGTTGAGACGGGCCGTGAGTCGCTCCGCGAGGCGACGCGAGTTGGCGAACACGATGGTGGAGCGGTGCTGCTCGACCAGGTCGACGACGTGCTCCTCGACGTGCGGCCAGATGCTGGTGGCGCGCTGCGGGTCGCCGGACTCCTCGTCGTACTCCTCGGGGGCCGTCATGTCCTCGACCGGGACGACCACCCGCAGGTCCCACTCCTTCTCGCTGGGAGGCGCGACGATCTCGACCGGCTCGCTCCCGCCGAGGAAGCGCGCCACCTCCTCCAGCGGTCGCACGGTCGCGCTCAGCCCGATCCGCTGGGCCGGGCGGTCGAGGAGCGCGTCGAGCCGCTCGAGGGAGACGGCGAGGTGGGCGCCGCGCTTGCCGCCGGCCACGGCGTGCACCTCGTCGAGGATCACCGTGTCGATGCCGCGCAGCGACTCGCGCGCCTGGCTGGTGAGCATCAGGAAGAGCGACTCCGGCGTGGTGATCATGATGTCGGCCGGACTGCTCGTCAGCCTGCGCCGGTCCGCCGCGGACGTGTCGCCGGAACGCAGCCCCACGGTGAGGTCGGGCACGCTGGTCCCGAGCCGCTCCGCGGTGTGCCTGATGCCGGTGAGCGGGGCGCGCAGGTTGCGCTCGACGTCGACCGCCAGCGCCTTGAGCGGCGAGATGTAGAGGACGCGGGTGCGTCGGGTCTTGTCCTCGGGGCGCTCGGCCGTCAGCAACGTGTCGATGGCGTGCAGGAAGGCGCTCAGCGTCTTGCCGCTGCCGGTCGGGGCCACGACCAGCGCGTGCCTGCCCGCGGCGATCGCGTCCCACGCCCCCTCCTGCGCGGAGGTGGGTCGGGCGAACGCGGCCTCGAACCACGCGCGGGTCGGCGCGCTGAAGTGGTCGAGGGCGGACATGGCCCCAGTGTGTCCTACGGCACCGACAGCGGGCCCTACGGAGAGCGGGTGAGCGCCCGGATCGGGGCCGGACCGTGGTGGCCGGACGTCGTGGTCCATGTCCTTGCGGGTGGGGACGGGCTTGGGGCGAGGTGCCTAGAGTCGCTGGCATGGCTACGAAGAGCACGCCCACCCAGACCTTCCACGTCCCCGGCCTGAACGCCAAGGAGAGCACCACCGTCGTCTCCGCGCTGCAGGACCGGCTGTTCGCCTACACCGACCTCCACCTCGTGCTCAAGCACGTGCACTGGAACGTCGTGGGCCCCAACTTCATCGGCGTCCACGAGATGCTCGACCCGCAGGTCGACCTCGTCCGCGGCTACGCCGACGCGGTGGCCGAGCGCATCGCCACCATGGGCGGTACGCCGACCGGCACGCCGGGCGCGCTGGTCGCTGCCCGTTCGTGGGACGACTACGACATCGGCAAGGACACCGCTCAGGCCCACCTCGGCGCCCTCGACCTCGTCTACACCGGTGTCATCGAGGACAACCGCAAGGCGATCGACGTCGTCGGCGAGGTCGACCCGGTGACCGAGGACCTGCTCATCGGCCAGACCGGCGAGATCGAGCAGTTCCACTGGTTCATCCGCGCCCACCTCGAGAACAGCGGCGGCCACCTCTCCACCGAGGGAGCCACCACCGAGGAGGAGGCGGCCGACGCCGCCCGCGAGCCCCGGGCGGCCGCGAAGAAGGCCACCCGCAAGAAGTAGCGCAGCGAATCTCCGCGCGGCCGTCCCCGGTCGTCCCTAGGCTGCCGCCCATGACGGACACGGGGGACGACGACCTGCGGCAGGCCCTGGCCACGCTGGTCAAGCAGCTGACGCGCGAGGAGCCACTGACGCGGGGCACGCCGCTGCTCGGGGTGCTGGACGAGCACCTGGGCATGCGGGCCGACGAGCTGCCGGTGGTGGTCGAGAAGATCGACCTCCACCGGTGGGTCGACGTCGACATCGCGCTGGCGGAGGTGGCCGGGCGCGACGCCGACGCGCGGCTGGTCGGCGTGGGCGGCGGCGACCAGCGTCACCACAGCTCGCTGGGCGACCTGATCGCCAACGCGGAGTGGGGGCGGTTCCGCCAGGGGCAGGTGGACCGGCTCAACGTCGCCACCGGGCCCGACGACGAGCGCGCCACGGTGGCCTTCGGGCTGCACCTGTTCCGCTACGCGGACCGGCCGGTCGTCGTGCTCCAGCGCGGTCACAACCCGCAGTTCGGCGGCGAGGCCCGCCTCGAGGTCATCGTGGGGGACCCGGAGGTCGGGTCGGCCCTGCTGACCGAGGTCCGCGGGCTCGCGGTCTCGCGCTCGGTGCTGCGCGGCCAGGTGGTCAGCTTCGCCGGCAACCCCTACGAGCACTCCATGGGCGGGATCACCTTCGTACGGCGACCCGACCTGCCGGCCGACCGGGTCATCCTCCCGGAGGGGACGCTGACCCAGGTCCGCGGCCACGTCGTCGAGCTGGCCGCACACCGCGACGAGCTCCGCCGTCGCGGGCAGCACCTCAAGCGCGGCATCCTGCTCTACGGGCCGCCCGGCACCGGCAAGACCCACACGGTCCGGCACCTGATCGGTGCCGGTGCCGAGACCACGGTCGTCCTGCTCTCGGGGACCCAGATGGCCTTCGTCGGGCAGGCCGCCCAGATCGCGCGCGCCCACCAGCCGGCCATCGTCGTGCTCGAGGACGTCGACCTGATCGCCGAGGACCGCGACCACGGCCCTTACGGCGGCGGCTCCTCGCCCCTGCTCTTCACCCTGCTGGACGCGATGGACGGCCTCGACCAGGACGCCGACGTTGTCTTCCTGCTCACCACCAACCGCGCGGAGGCCCTGGAGCGGGCGCTGTCCCAGCGGCCCGGGCGCGTCGACCTGGCGGTCGAGATCCCCCTGCCCGACGGGGAGGCCCGGCGGCGGCTCATCGCCCTGTACGCCGCGGAGGTCGGCTTCGGCGACGAGGCGATCGCGGCCGCTGCCGAGGCGGCCGCCGGCACCACGGCGTCGTACGCCAAGGAGCTGGTGCGCCGGGCGGTGCTGCGCGCGGCGATCGCCGAGCGCGACCCGTCGGACGAGGACCTCGCCGCGGCCACGCACGAGCTGCAGGCGGACGGGGCCGTGCTCACCCGGTCGCTGCTGGGGAGCTCCGCGGGCTAGGCCGTCACGGCTGGGCGGGGCGCCGGGCCAGGACGAAGCCCTGGGGATCCTGCTCGTCGAGCGGCGCCCGCTCCAGCCGGGCCACCTCGGTCAGGCCGGCACCGCCCAGGACGTCCGCCCACTGTGCGAGTGAGCGGTGGAAGCGCACGACGTGCACGTCGTGGCCCAGCCTCCGGTAGCCCTGCCCGACCTCGCGCGCGCCGCTGCCCACCTGGAACCCCACGAGCACCGGGGCGCCCCGTCGTACGACGCGCGCGGCCTCCGCGGCGATGCGGGGGAGCCRGTCGTCGGGGGAGTGGATCGTCGAGTACCAGTAGAGCGCCGCGTCGAAGGTCTCGTCGGGATACGGCAGGTCGGTGACGGACCCGACGGTCGTGGCGAGGTCCGGGTGGTCGCGCCGGGCCATCGCCACCATCCCCGGTGACACGTCCAGGCCGTTCACGCGACAGCCCCGGTCGGCCAGGTAACGGCCCATCCGACCCGCCCCGCACCCGGCGTCGAGCACGTGCGGCGCGGGCCCCGCCAGGGAGACCAGGTGGTCGACCATCGCCAGGTCGAGGTCCGCCTCGGGCCCGGTGCCCGGGAACTGCCGGGCGTAGGCGGCGGCCACCGCGTCGTACATCGCGACCACCTGTGCGTCGTCGTGCACCGTCCCCGCGCCGTCGCCCTCCATGGCCGGGAGTGTTCCACGTGAAGGGGGTCCCACTCGCGCGTCGGACATCGGGTCGAGCGGTGTCGGTACCCCTCTATAGGGTCTCGGACGTGACGGAATCCATGATCCTGGCCAAGGGCTTGCGCAAGTCGTTCGGCGAGTTCGAAGCCGTCAAGGGCATCGACGTCGACGTGCGTCGCGGCGAGGCGTTCGGCTTCCTCGGCCCCAACGGCGCCGGCAAGTCGAGCACCATGCGCATGATCGCCAGCGTCAGCCCCATCAGCGGCGGGTCGCTGCAGATCCTCGGCATGGACCCGGCGACCGACGGCCCCGCGATCCGGGGGCGGCTCGGGGTCTGCCCGCAGGAGGACACGCTCGACAACGAGCTCAACGTGCGCGACAACCTCTACATCTACGGCCGCTACTTCGGGATCCCCAAGGGCGAGGTCAACAGCCGGGTCGACGAGCTCCTCGAGTTCGTGTCGCTCACCGAGAAGGCCAGGTCCAAGGTCGAGGACCTCTCCGGGGGGATGAAGCGACGGCTCACCATCGCCCGCAGCCTGGTCAACCGACCCGACCTGCTGCTCCTCGACGAGCCCACCACGGGGCTCGACCCGCAGGCGCGCCACGTCCTGTGGGACCAGCTCTTCCGGCTCAAGCAGGCCGGCGTGACCCTGGTGATCACCACTCATTACATGGACGAGGCCGAGCAGCTCTGCGACCGCCTCGTCGTCATGGACAAGGGCCTCATCGCGGCCGAGGGCTCGCCGCGCCAGCTGATCGAGGAGCACTCGACCCGCGAGGTCGCCGAGCTCCGCTTCGCCATCACCGACGAGACCAACCCGCACGCGGTCCTCGCCGACAAGATCGAGGACCTCGGTCGCCTCGAGGTGCTGCCCGACCGCATCCTGGTCTACAGCCCCGACGGCGAGGAGGTCATCGCGAAGGTGCACGAGCGAGGCCTCGATCCGATCGGCGTCCTGGTGCGGCGCTCCACGCTCGAGGACGTCTTCCTCAAGCTCACCGGCCGGACGCTGGTGGACTGATGGCTACCGCGACCGGCTCGGAGCCCGGGCTGACCCTGGTCGCAGGGACCCTGCGACAGACCGACTACTGGTGGACGGTCTTCAAGCGGACCTGGAAGGGCGGGGCGATCAACTCGTTCGTGTCGCCGCTGTTCTACGTCGTGGCGATGGGCGTCCTGCTCGGCGGCTTCATCGCTGGCGACCCGGCCAAGCTCGAGGGGGCGACCTCCTACCTCGCGTTCATCGTGCCCGGGCTGGTCGCCACGCACGCGATGACCATCGCCGTGGGGGAGACCACCTATCCGGTCATGGGCGCGGTCAAGTGGCACAAGACCTACTACTCCATGATCGCGACGCCGCTCGAGCCGCGGCACGTGGTCGCGGCCCACATGATGTTCGTGCTGTTCCGCCTGGCGACCGCCTGCGGCGTCTTCATGCTGGTGCTCGCGCCGTTCGGCGTGTTCGAGTCCTGGTGGGGGCCGTTCCTCGCGTTCGGCTCGCAGCTGCTCGTCGGGATGGCCTTCGCCGTCCTCGTCCATGGCTACAGCACCCGGGTCCGCAGCGAGTCCGCGTTCGGGGTGCTCTTCCGTCTCGGGGTGCTGCCGCTGACGCTCTTCTCCGGTGCGTTCTTCCCGATCTCCAACCTCGGTCCGGTGCTGGAGTGGGTCGCGCGGCTCACCCCGTTGTGGCACGGCGTCAACCTGTCGCGGATGTTCTGCCTCGACACGGTCGACTGGTCGCTCGCCGCCCTCAACGTGCTGGTGCTGGTGACGACGATCGCGGTGGGCTGGTTCTGGTCCGTGTCGGGTCTCGAGCAGAGGTTGGCGGACTGATGGCCACCACGACCCGCCCCGTCCATCCGCCTCTCGGCCCGGCACGGGCCGCCTGGCTTCTGGTCACCCGCAGCTACACCGTCTACCGCCAGCAGTGGAAGCTCTTCCTCACCGGCTTCCTCGAGCCCGTCTTCTTCCTGTTCTCGATCGGCATCGGCGTCGGTCAGCTGATCACCAGCTTCGAGGTGGGCGGCGAAGCCATCCCGTACGCCGAGTTCGTCGCGCCCGGGATGCTGGCGGTGAGCGCCTTCAACGGCGCACTGATGGACAGCACCTACAACGTGTTCTTCAAGCTCAAGTACGAGAAGCTCTACGACCAGATGCTCGCCACCCCGCTGACCACCGCCGACATCGCGCGGGGCGAGATCCTCTGGGGACAGTTGCGCGGGTCGAGCTACTCGGTCGCGTTCCTGCTGTTGATGTGGGCGCTGGGGATGCTGCACTCGTGGACGGCGATCCTGGCCCTGCCCGCCGCCCTGTTGATCGGCTTCGCGTTCTCCGCGGTCTGCATGGCGGTCACGACGTGGATGACGTCGTGGCAGGACTTCGACAAGATCACGCTCCTGCAGCTCCCTCTCTTCCTCTTCTCCGCGACCTTCTTCCCCATCACGGCGTACGACGGGTGGTTGCGGTGGGTGGTCGAGGCGACGCCGCTCTACCGCGGGGTCGTGCTGTGCCGTGAGCTGACGTTGGGCCAGGTCGGCTGGGAGAGCCTCGTCTCCGTGGTCTATCTGGTGGTCATGGGACTCATCGGGCTGGCGGTCGTGCGCCGACGTCTCGACACGCTGCTGCTCACCTGAGCTGCGTGCCGAAGACCGCGGCGTACGCCTCGTCCAGCGCGGGCGTGTCCAGGCCCGTGACCACCCGCACCGGACCGTCGCCGGTGCGCCGGAGCCGCCCGCGATCGACGTCGACGTCGACGTCCCACGTGCCCCTCCTGACCGTCATCACGTCCGGGGTCGTGAAGGCCCCCGCCGTGGCGAGGTCCCAGAAGGCAGGCGAAGTGAACGCAGGGTCGAGCCCCAGCCTGCTCACGACCGGCGCGGCGAGCCCGTCCGGTCGTCCGGGTGGGACGGGGTCGTGCGGGACGATCGTCAGCGGGACGCCTCCCTGCAGCACCGAAGCGAGGGCGTCCACGTCCGCGGCCGCGTTCCACTCGCCCACCCCGAGCTCGGCGTCCTGCGACGGCGAGTCCACGATCCCCGCCATCGAGATGATGCCGGCGAGGCGCGCGTACGACGCAGGGTGCCTGCGCTGCAGAGCGGCCAGCTCCGTGAGCGGACCCAGCGCCACCACCTGCAGTCCCTCGACACGGTCGGCCAGCCGCGCCAGGTACGTCGCCGCATCCGCCCGGGTGACCGGGGGCAGCTCGCCTGCCCCCGACCGGTCCAGCCCGCTGTGGCTCATCGCGCCCGTCGCCCAGGTGCGCGGGAACGGCACACCGTGCGGACCCCGCGCTGCGGCCCCGCACGCCACCGGCACCCGGGTCGCCCCGATGGCCTCGAAGAAGTCCGCGAGCAGGTCGACACCGCCGCCGCAGGTCACCATGCCCGTCGTGGGGACGGAGATGGCGAGCACGTCGACCGCGGGGTGACGGACGAGGTAGGCGATGGCGGCGAGGTCGTCGGGGGCGAGGTCCGAGTCGATGACGACCGGTGTCGGGTCCGCCCTCCTGGCCGGTGCGGGCCCCAGCGACCCGCCGACGATGCGCTCCCCGTCGTCGTCCGACGCCGCCGGGGTGCAGGCGGCGAGGGCGGCGAGGGCGACGAGGGCGACGAGCATCGGGACGAGGACGCCGAGGCGTCCGGCGGGGGACCTCACGGCAGCACCCAGTACTGCGCGACCACTCCGACCGCGGCGAGGAACGAGCCCGCTGCGACCAGCCACCGACGTGCCCGGCCGCCCGGGACCGTGACGGCGCCCCACAGGGCGGACAGGCCGAGGAGCCAGACCGCGTGCCACCAGGACAGGCCGGCGGACACCACGACGCGGGACCACTGCTCACTGAAGTCGCCGGGTGCCTCGAGCAGCCACTGGGACGGGAAGCCGAGGGGATCGGCGGAGGCGGTGCCCGCGAACACGCGCACCGGCTGGACCTGGAGGATCGAGAGCGGGACGACCGCGGCGTCCCCGAACAGCCAGTAGAAGGCGACCAGGAACCAGAGCACGAAGAGCAGCGGGAGCGCCGAGACGAGGGGGAGCCGACGTCCCAGGGCGGCGCCGGTCGCCACGGCCAGCAGTGCCAGGACGACGGGCTGGGCGAGCTCTCCGGGCGTGAAGAGCGCCTCCGTCGTGCGTCCCGGCTCCATCCCGAGCCAGAGACCGCCGAGGTCGCGCTGGCGCCACGCGAGCAGCGCGGCGTACCCGGTGGCGACCAGCAGGAGCGGCAGCGCCCCGACCCACCGGCCGACACACCGCTGCACCTCCGTCACCGGTGCCTCCGCAGCGACGTCGAGCCGCTCGCGGTTGAAGGAGACGGCCGCCACGACCGAGAGCGCGAAGAGGAAGGGCACCACGCTGGTCGCCATCTCCTCGTACGACGCCCCCGGCCACTCGCCCGGGTCGGGGACGACGGACCACATCATCCACACCGACAGGCCGGTACAGGCCCACAGCACGGGGTTGCGCAGCATCCGGCGGGACTCCGCGAGCGCCAAGGCCCGGACCACGGCCACGGTCCGGGCCCGGGGCAGGGTCCCCGGCAGCGCCCGAGCCACGGTGCTCATCGCCGCCGCCCCACGACGAGGGCCGCGAGAGCGACGGCCACCACCGCCTGCGGAGCGGTGCGCCACCATCCCGCGGCATCGGCGAGGACCCCCGACCCCGGCACGGTCATGTCCAGGGCGAACCAGAGCACCGGCACGAACGCACCCACCAGGGCGGCCGGATGCGCCGGGCTCCACACCGCCACGGCGACCCCGGCCGCGGTGAGGGCCAGCAGCGGCCCGGGGGAGCCCGCGCCGGGGGAGGCGTGCGACACGCTGGTCAGCACGCCCCAGATCGCCAGCGCGGGGAGCAGGACGAGCGTGAGGCGCAGGAGGCGGCGTCGCATGACCGACACCGGCACGGCCGCGAGCAGGAACGCAGCGGGGTCGTGCAGGGCTCCCACCACGGCGCAGGCGAGCGCCGCGGAGGCCACGGCCAGCACCAGGTCGACGGGACGCTGGGACGTCCTCGCCAGCAGCAGCACGGGGAGCACCAGTGCGGTGACACCGACGAGCGGCACCCAGCGGATGGCCCGGGCCGTCGGCAGTGCTGCCTGCCACAGGGGCGCCACCACGGTCATCGGGTCCCCCTCGACACGAACAGGTAGCCGTCCTCGAGAGTGGGGGCCGCGGGCTCGACCCCGGCCGGTGGCAGGCCGACGTGACGGTGACGTCCCTCGGCGGTCATCCAGCTGCGGGCGGCCCGGGGGTCCGGTTCGTCGGCCTCCCACACCCGACCCTCCGCGGTGGTCCTCAGGCCCTGGGGGGTGCCGTCGTAGTGGATCTGCCCGTCGCGCATCACCAGGACCCGCTGGCACAGCGCGGCGACCTCGCTGGTGTTGTGCGTGGACAGCACCACGGTCCCGCGTCGCGCCGTCTCGGAGAGCAGCGACCGCAGCTCGATGCGCTGCTCGGGGTCGAGGCCCGTGGCGGGCTCGTCCAGTACCAGCAGCTCGGGAGTGCCCAGGAGAGCGGCGGCGAGGGCGACGCGCTGGCGCATGCCACCCGACAGCGTGCGGATCTTCCGGTGCCTCACGTCCCCGAGGCCGACCGACCCCAGCACGCGCGTCGCGTCCCGGCGTCGGGCGGCCGCGTCGGTCTGCTCCTTGAGCACGGCGACGTAGTCGACCATCTCCAGCACCGTGAACCCGCCGTACAGGCTGGGGGCCTGCGGGAGGTAGCCGAGCCGGCGACGGATCTCGAGTCGCTCGGCCGGCCGGCGCGGGTCGCGACCGAGCAGCCGCAGCTCGCCGGTGTCGGGGGCCAGCACGGTGGCCAGCATCCGCAGCAAGGTGGTCTTGCCGGCACCGTTCGGGCCGAGGAGCCCGATCACGCCACCGCCCAGGTCGAGCTCGACGTCGCGCACGGCGCGGACACCACGGAAGGACTTGCGGATGCCGGTCGCACGGACGACGGTCCCGGCTCGGTCGTGGACGATGGTCATGCGGTCCTCCGGTAGGTGACGTGGTCGCGACGGGCGAAGGCGAGGGCGAGCGCGGCGACAGCGACCGCGAGCGCGAGCAGCTGGGCGCCGGGCGAGGTCACGGCAGCCGCCACCAGGTCGGACGAGCCGCGGGGGGAGAGCGACGGGACGGTGACGGCCAGGGCCCAGGCGCCGCCCAGCGCGGCAGCGGCCACGGCGGGGTCCGGAAGGACGGTGCCGGCGACCAGGACCATCGCGGACAGGGCGAGGCCCGGGAGCAGCCAGCCGAAGGCGACGTACGTCGGCAGGCCCAGCGCGAGGGCGACGAGCACGCCCGCCGGCACCGCCGCCACGCTGACGAGGAGCGCCCTGGTGGCGACCAGCCGGAAGCCGGCGAGGGGTGTCGCGAGGGCCAGCTCGCCGGCAGGGTCCGTGGACCGCCGGTAGGCGAGGACGACGGCTGCCGTCGGGGCCAGCGGTGCGACGGCGAGGAGCGCCGTCGTGGCGTCCCGTCCCGCCAGCAGCACCGGGAGCACGGGGAGCAGGAGCACCAGGGCCAGGGCCGAGAGCCACGCCGCCAGGAGTGGGCGGCTGGACAGCGACGCGCGCGGGACCAGGGACGAGTGGGTCCCGGGCCAGCGCACCAGGCGGGGGGTGGGGGGACGGTCGATCTGCTCCACCAGGGCGGCCCACCGCCGCTGCGTGTCGGGACCGTCCGCACCGCCACCCGCCCTGGCGAGGGCGGAGCGGCACTCGGTGCAGCCGAGGACGTGGGCCTCGACGGAGGCGGTCAGGGCCCTGCCCGCCGTGCCGGACCGGTAGACGGAGAGGTCGTTGTCGGAGACGTGCCACGTGTTCACAGCAGGGCCCTCCTCAGCTCGGTGCGAGCCCGACTCATCCGGCTCTTCACGGTGCCGCTGGGGATGCCCAGCAGCTGTCCTGCCTCGCGCGTGGTGAGCCCGTCCAGGACGGTGGCCTGGACGACCGCACGCAGCTCGGGCGAGAGTCCCTCGAGCGCCATGCCGACGTTGCTGTACTGCACGCGGGCGAGGACCTCCTCCTCGGCCGACAGCGGCTGCGAGCCACGCAGGCCGGCGAGTCGCTCCACGACGTTCTTGCGCGGCCGCAGCCGGTGCAGCAGGGACCGGATGGCGATGCCCCACAGCCAGGCGCCGACCTCGCCCTCACCACGCCAGACGGGCTTGCGCCACACGGCGAGGAAGGTGTCGGAGATCGCCTCGTCCACGTACGACGGGTCGGCGCACCGGTGGGAGAGGCGAGCCGCGAGCCACGGCTCGTGCCGCACGAAGAGCTCACGCAGCGCGCCGCGGTCGTGCTCGCGCACACCGGCGACCAGCTCGGCGTCGGTCGCCTCCGACCAGTCGCTGCTCATCTCGATCCCTTGCACACCCACCTGTGCCCCCGACCCGGGTCAGTGGTTCACCATGATCCGCGGATCGCGCCTGCGGCCGCCACCGGTCTGGACCAGACCGGCGAGCGACACGTCACGGCGACGTGGAACCCGGTCGCACCCGCGCTCGAGCCGCTGCGAAGATGGAGCCATGCGCGAGCCCGACCCGATCGTCCCGGACACCAAGGACTGGACCTGGGTGCTGCGACGCCCGTGCCCCGACTGCGGCTTCGACCCCCGGGTCCACTCRCTGGCGACGCTGCCCGGCCTGCTGCACGACTCGGCGATGACCTGGTCGTCGGTGCTCAGCCGGTCGGATGCGGCGGTGCGACCGAGCCGCGACACCTGGTCGCCGCTGGAGTACGCCTGCCACGTCCGCGACGTGCACCGGCTCTTCGCGGAGCGCGTCGGGCTGATGCTGGCGCAGGACGCGCCGCGCTTCGCCGACTGGGACCAGGACGAGACCGCCGTCGTGTCGCGCTACGCCGAGCAGGACCCGGCCACCGTCGACGCCGAGCTGGTCGAGGCGGCCGGCCACGCGGCGGGTCTCTACGCGAGCGTCACGGACGAGCAGGCCGGTCGGCGCGGGACCCGGTCCAACGGCAGTGAGTTCACCGTCGAGACGCTGGGCGTCTACCACCTCCACGACGTGCTGCACCACGAGCACGACGTGCGCACGCCATGATCGATCCGGTCGACGCCACCGTTCGGGCGTACGGCGAGCACGCGGCCGCGTATCGCGACGCCACCGCGGCGCTCGGCGACGAGACGCGTGCATCGGTCGCGGCCTTCGCAGCGCGCCTCGACCCCGCCGCACACGTGCTCGAGATCGGGAGCGGCGGTGGTCGTGACGCCCTCGCGCTGGAGGTGGCCGGGCTGCGCGTCGACCGGACCGACATCACCGCCGGCTTCGTCAGGCTGCTGCGGGAGGCCGGCCACGAGGCGAGGGTCCTCGACCCCCTGCACGACGACCTCGGCTCGTCCGGGACCTACGACGGGGTGTGGGCCAACGCCTGCCTGCTCCACGTCGACCGCGCTGACCTCCCGACGGTGCTCGGGAGGCTGGCCCGGGTGACCAGGGCCTCGGGTGTCCTGTACCTGTCGGTCAAGGAGGGCGACGGGGAAGCCTGGTCCGTGCACGGGAGCATCGAGGCGCCGCGACGGTTCGTCCACTGGCGCGAGGACCCGCTCCGCGGGGCACTCGTGGAGACCGGGTGGCAGGTCGAGACGCTGCGCCGACGCTCGGGCCGGGACGGCGAGCAGTGGCTGGAATCGCTGGCGATCCGCGCATGAGGCACACCGAGTTCTGGGCCCGTCTCGACCACGCGCTCGGGAAGGCGTCGTCGCGCTCCTGGGCGGAGCTCTTCGTCATCGGCGACCTCGGCGGTCGCACGGTCGTCGAAGCGCTGGATGCCGGCGTACCGCCCAAGCTGGTGTGGGCCGCGGTGTGGCACGTCCTCGAGCTGCCGGACTTCGAGCGGTGAGCACGCCGACCGATCCGGTCCCGGACGGGCACGCGGCCGTCCAGGCGCGCACCGTGCGGGTGCTGGTCGTCTCCCAGGCGGTGGGCGCCGTGGGGGTCACCATCGGGGTGGCGACCGCGTCCCTGCTGGCGCGCGACATCTCGGGATCGGAGGCCCAGGCGGGCCTCGCCCAGACCTTCCAGGTGCTCGGCACCGCGCTCGCGGCCTACGTGCTCGCGCGGCTGATGGGCCGCCGTGGACGCCGCGTCGGTCTGGTCACCGGCTACCTCGCGGGCGCCAGCGGCGCTGCCCTGTGCGTGGCGGCCGGGGTGCTTGACTCGATGGCCGTGCTGCTCACCGGGGCGGTCCTGCTGGGCGCGACCACGGCGGTCAACAACGGCTCGCGGTACGCCGCCACCGACCTGGCGCCGGAGGAGACCCGCGGACGTGCGCTCTCGGTGGTCGTGTGGGCGACCACGATCGGCGCCGTCGCGGGACCCAACCTCACCGGTGTCGGTGCCGGCCTGGCGCGACGTGTCGGGATCCCCGAGCTGACCGGCGGGTTCGCCATCGGCGCAGTGGTGCTGGTGCTCGCCGCCACGTGGGTCGCCGTGCTGCTGCGGCCCGACCCGCTCCTGCTCGCCCAGTCCGTCGCCGGTGCGACGGCACAGGCCCGGATTGGTCGGTCGTGGTCGCGCTTCACCGAGGCGGTCGGCGCCCAGCCGGCGCTCGGCGCGGCGATCGCCGGCATGGCGTGCGCGCACGCGGCGATGGTCACGGTGATGATCATGACCCCGCTGCACATGCAGCACGGGGGTGCGCAGCTGCAGGTGATCGGGTTCGTGATCTCCGTGCACGTCCTGGGGATGTTCGCCTTCTCGCCGCTCGTCGGACTCGCCGCCGACCGCCTCGGCCGACCGGTCGTGCTGCGAAGCGGGGGAGTGGTGCTGCTCGCGTCCCTGGTGCTGTGCGGGCTGGCTCCGGAGGGCTCGTCGTGGCAGATCTTCGGCGGCCTGTTCCTGCTCGGCCTCGGGTGGTCGTGCGCGACGGTCGCGGCCTCGACGATCATCGCCGACCTGACCCCGGTGTCGGCGCGCACCGACGTGCAGGGCACGGCCGACATGGCGATGTCGCTGACCGCCGCCGGCGGTGGTGCCCTGGCCGGGCTGATCGTGGGTTCGCTCGGCTACCCGGTGCTGGCGATGTTCGCCGGCGTCCTTGCCCTGGCGGTCCTGGGGGCAGGGGTGGTCGCGGGCGCGATGACCGGAGCGGACCGCCCGTCCGCGGTGACGTCGCCGCACGACCCGACACGCTAGTCGCGACACGCGGCACCACGTGCACCACTCGAACAGCTGTTCGGGCTAGATTGTGTCCACAGGTACGACGAACGGCGAGGTTCTCCACAGCGTTCGACAGTGCTGATCAGGCATTGTCGGTGGCTCGTCCTAGCGTCGCAGACGTACCTGACTACCCGACGGACACAAAGGACACGCACATGGCTGGTGGAGACCGCGAGAAGGCACTGGATGCCGCACTCGCCAACATCGAGAAGTCGTTCGGCAAGGGCTCGGTCATGCGACTGGGCGACGACAGCCGCGCTCCGCTGGAGGTGATCCCGACCGGCGCCATCGCACTCGACGTGGCCCTGGGCCTCGGGGGCCTGCCCCGCGGCCGTGTGGTGGAGATCTACGGTCCCGAGTCCTCGGGAAAGACGACGGTCGCCCTGCACGCGGTGGCCAGCGCCCAGGCGGCCGGCGGCATCGTCGCCTTCATCGACGCCGAGCACGCGCTCGACCCCGACTACGCCAAGGCGCTCGGTGTCGACACCGACGCCCTGCTGGTCTCGCAGCCCGACTCCGGTGAGCAGGCGCTCGAGATCGCCGACATGCTCGTCCGCTCCGGCGCCCTGTCCCTCATCGTCATCGACTCGGTGGCCGCGCTCGTGCCGCGTGCCGAGATCGAGGGCGAGATGGGTGACAGCCACGTGGGCCTCCAGGCGCGACTCATGAGCCAGGCACTGCGCAAGATGACCGGTGCCCTCAACAACTCCGGCACGACGGCCATCTTCATCAACCAGCTCCGCGAGAAGATCGGCGTCATGTTCGGCTCGCCCGAGACGACCACCGGTGGCCGCGCGCTCAAGTTCTACTCCTCGGTGCGCCTCGACGTGCGTCGCATCGAGACCCTCAAGGACGGCCAGGACATGGTGGGCAACCGCACCCGCGTCAAGGTCGTCAAGAACAAGGTCGCCCCGCCGTTCAAGCAGGCCGAGTTCGACATCATGTACGGCAAGGGCATCAGCCGCGAGGGTGGCCTCATCGACGTGGGGGTCGAGGCCGGCCTGGTCCGCAAGTCCGGCGCTTGGTACACCTACGAGGGCGACCAGCTCGGCCAGGGCAAGGAGAACGCCCGCACCTTCCTCAAGGACAACCCTGACCTGGCCAACGAGCTGGAGAAGAAGATCCTCGAGAAGCTCGGGGTCGGACCGCAGGTCGACGCTCCGTCCGACCTTTCCGACGAGCCCATCGGCGTGGATGACTTCTGAGCGGGCCCCTCGGTCGGGTGAGTCCAGGCCGATGCCGACGTGGGCGGGTGACGTCCACGACGGTGTCGAGGCCTGGACAAGGTCGGCGCGAGAGTCCGCGCCCACCCCGGGTCCTCGGTCGACGCCGAGGTCTCGGTCGGCCCGTGGCTCTCGCTCCACCCGCCCGGCGCCCGAGCTCCCGGCATCGGTGCCCGAGTCGGTCCGCGCCGACCCGGAGCCGGATCACGAGTCGGTGGGCCGCAAGATCCTGCTCGACGCGCTGACGGGCCAGGCCCGCTCGCGCAAGGAGCTGGCCGACAAGCTGGCCAAGAAGGAAGTGCCGGCCGACCTGGCGGCCGCCCTGCTCGACCGGTTCGAGGAGGTGGGCCTGGTCGACGACGAGGCCTTCGCGCGTGCGTGGATCGCCTCCCGTCAGCCGGGCAAGGGACTCGCACGCCGCGCCCTCGCCCAGGAGCTGCGCCGCAAGGGCATCGACGACGAGGTGGCCCGCGACGCGCTCGACGAGATCGACCCCGACGACGAGGAGTCCGCGGCCCGGGGCCTGGTCCGCAAGAAGATGCGCACCATGCGTGGCCTCGAGCGCGACAAGGCGACGCGGCGGCTGGTGGGGATGCTGGCCCGCAAGGGATACCCGCCGGGCATGGCGTTCGCCGTGGTCAAGGACGAGCTCGGCGCTGACGACGTCGACCTCGACTCGCCCTAGCCGCCCACGGGTTGGGACATACTGCAGCGATGGGCAAGAAGAAGAAGCAGACAGCCGGTCCCACCGGGGAGGCCGTACGGCCCCTCCTGCGCCTCCCGCAGGGGCCGGTCGACCTGGCCGACATCGACCCCCGCGCCACCCCCGGCTTCGACGGGGACAAGGTGGCCGGCAAGGCGGCGCTGCCCGCGGTGGGCGAGCCACTCGCCGACCTGCAGGAGCGGCTCTACGCCCAGGGCAAGTCCGACGGTCATCACCGCGTGCTGCTCGTCCTGCAAGGCATGGACACCTCTGGCAAGGGCGGGGTGCTGCGGCACTCGGTCGGCCTCATCGACCCGCAGGGTGTGCGGATCACCTCCTTCAAGGCGCCCAACGCCGAGGAGCGGCGCCACGACTTCCTGTGGCGCGTGCGGCGCGCGGTGCCCGAGGCCGGCATGGTGGGCGTCTTCGACCGCTCCCACTACGAGGACGTCCTCATCGCCCGGGTGCGTGAGCTGACGACCCGGTCGGCGATCACCCGTCGCTACGACGCGATCAACCGCTTCGAGGCCGAGCTCGCCGACCGCGGGGTCACCGTCCTCAAGTGCATGCTGCACATCTCCGCCGAGGAGCAGAAGGGGCGCCTCCTCGCCCGGCTCGACGACCCGACCAAGCACTGGAAGTTCAACCCCGGGGACATCGACGAGCGCTCGCAGTGGCGCGCCTACCAGGACGCCTACGAGATCGCCCTGGAGCGCTGCAACACCCCCGAGGCGCCGTGGTACGTCGTGCCCAGCGACCGCAAGTGGTACCGCAACTGGGCGATCGCCACCATGCTGCACGAGGCCCTCGAGGAGCTCGCCCCGGTCTGGCCGCCGGCGGACTTCGACGTCACGGGCGAGCGTCGTCGCCTCGTCGAGGAGGACCCGGTCACGTGACCGCGACACCGTCGCACACCGAGGAGACCACGCTCCCCGGGGTGTTCGTCACGCGGTACGTCACCCCRCTGCGGGAGGGCGGCAGCCTGCCCGGGATCGTCGAGGGCGACGACCTCGGCACCTACGTGTGCAAGTTCCGCGGCGCCGGCCAGGGTCTCAAGGTGCTCGTCGCCGAGGTCATCGTCAGCGGGCTCGCCGAGCACCTGGGCCTACGCACCCCTCGCCTGGTCGCCCTCGACCTCGACCCCGAGATCGCGCGCTACGAGGCCGACGAGGAGGTCCAGGACCTCCTCAACGCGAGTGCCGGGCTCAACCTGGGCGTCGACTTCCTGCCGGGGGCCTTCGGGTTCGACGACACGGTGCTCGACCCGGGTGGGACCACCGAGGCCGGCGAGGCCGCGAAGGTGATCTGGCTGGACGCGTTCTGCGC
Organism: Nocardioides sp. P4_G4; assembly: GCF_056401085.1. Classification (NCBI taxonomy): domain Bacteria; kingdom Bacillati; phylum Actinomycetota; class Actinomycetes; order Propionibacteriales; family Nocardioidaceae; genus Nocardioides; species Nocardioides sp. P4_G4. Next base: position 14,340 of record NZ_JBFUKA010000051.1, on the reverse strand, counting down.
CAACGTCGACCGGTCGTGGCGCAACCCCAACCTGCTGCTGTGGCACGGCGACCTGTGGGTGATCGACCACGGCGCCTCCCTGTACTTCCACCACGGATGGGCCGGGGGAGTGACCGACCCCGGCCGCTTCGCCCGCCAACCCTGGGACGCCTCGGACCACGTGCTCGGCCGGCACCTCGGCGGCGTCGCGACGGCGGACGCCGAGGTCACCTCGCTCCTGGAGCGGGACACCTTCGCCCGGATCCTCTCCCGGGTCCCCGACGCGTGGCTGGAGCCGGTGCCGGGCACCGAGACACCGGACGCGCTGCGGGCGGCGTACGTCGAGTTCCTCGTGGCCCGCCTCGGCACCCGCCAGTGGCTCCCCGGCGGTGGGGCGTGAAGCGTCTCGCCTACCAGTACGTCGTCCTGCGCTGCGTGCCACGCCCCGACCGCGAGGAGTTCCTCAACGTCGGCGTGGTGCTCTACTGCCAGGCGGCCGACCACCTCGACGTCGCCTGGCGCTGCGATGCCGAGCGCCTCGCCGCCCTCGACCCGGGGCTGGACCCGGAGCAGGTCTGCGCGGCGCTGGCCTTCGTCGAGGGGGTCGCACGCGGCGACGCGCGCGGTGGCGCGGCGGCCGAGCAGTCGCTGGGCCAGCGGTTCGGCTTCCTCAAGGCCCCCAGGAGCACGGTGCTGCAACCCGGTCCGGTGCACGGTGGCGTCACCACCGACCCCGCCCGGCAGCTGGAGCACCTGCTCGAGCGCCTGGTGGGATGAGCTCCGGGACGTGAGCGCCGACGCCGACCTCGTCGCGGCGGTCCGGCGAGCACTGGAGCGGGTCGGGGATCCCGAGCGGGCCCGGCAGCAGCAGGCGTACATGAAGTCCGCCCTGCCCTACCGCGGCCTCAGCGCCCCTGAGCTCCGGACACTGCTACGGCCGTTGCTCGCCGAGCACCGCCTGCGCGACCCCGACACCTGGCGCGACACCGCTCGCGAGCTGTGGGACGGCGCCACCCACCGCGATGAGTGGTACGCCGCCATCGCGCTGCTGCGGCACCGCCACTACCGGCGCTGGACGGACCCCGACCTCGTGCCGCTGCTCCTGCACATGGTGCGGACCGGGGCCTGGTGGGACGTGGTCGACGAGATCGCGAGCCACCTGGTCGGTGGTGTGCTGGCCGTCCACCGCCCGGCCCTGACCCCCGTCGTGCGCGCCTGGTCCCGCGACGAGGACAGCATGTGGGTGCGGCGGACTGCGATCCTGTCCCAGCTGCGGCACCGGGGCGCCACGGACACGGTCCTGCTCGCGGACGTGCTCGACGCCAACCTCGAGGGGTCTGCGTACGGCTCGGAGTTCTTCGTCCGCAAGGCGATCGGGTGGGCGCTGCGTGAGCACAGCCGAACGGACGCGGCGTGGGTGCGGGCGTACGTCGCGTCGCATGCCGAGCACCTCGCGCCGCTGTCACGGCGCGAGGCGCTCAGGCTGGTGGCTCAGACGGGGACGAGCTCGACCGCGCCGACGGCATAGCGGGCCAGCACCACGCGGGCGACCTCGGGGTGCGCCCCGAGAGGTGCGGACACCGCCACGGCGCCCGCCTCGAGCGACAGCTCCGCGGCCCGGTCGGGCAGGAACCCGGGGGCCAGGAAGAACGACGCGACAGCGATGTGACGACGGCCCTCGGCGCGGAAGGCCCGCACGGCCTCGCCGGCGGCCGGCGGAGCGGCGGAGGCGAAGGCAGCCGTCACCGGCAGCTTGTGGCGGGTGCCCCAGGTGCGGGCGAGCCGCGCCACGGCCTGGTTGGCGAGGGGGTCCGAGGACCCGGCGGCGGCCAGGACCAGGGCGTCCAGCTCGCGGACCCGGGCGTCCTTGAGCGCCTCGCGCAGGCGCAGGTCGAGCACCTCCAGGAAGGCGGCCTCCATGCCCAGCACCTTGGAGGCCCGGATGGTGAGGCCCGGGTGCCGCTCGGTCGCCGCGGCGATGGCCTCGGGCACGTCCACCTTGGCGTGGTAGGCCTCGGTGAGCAGGAGCGGCACGACCACGACCTCGTCGTAGCCGGCCCGGACCAGCTTGTTGACCACCGTCTCGAACGACGGCTTGGAGAGCTCGAGGAACGCCGCCTCGATGCGCAGGTCGGGGCGCATGGAGCGGACCTCGTCGACGAGCGCGGTGATCGTGGCGGCCGAGCGGGGGTCACGGCTTCCGTGAGCCAGGGCAACCAGTGCAGGAGCGGCCATCAGAGGGGCCTCCCATCGTGGGTGGTGGTGTGGAGGTCGACGTCGTTGTCGCCCGTGCTGAGAAGATCGAGGAGCCTCATGCGTGGATCCCGCACTCGGTCTTGGTGGTGCCGGCCCAGCGACCGCTGCGCGGGTCGTCGCCGGGGGCGACGCGCCGGGTGCAGGGCCAGCACCCGATGGACGGGTACCCGTCGTGCACCAGCGGGTTGACCAGGACGCCGTGGTCGAGGATGTACTGCTCGACCTGCTCGTCGGTCCAGCGCGCCATGGGCGACACCTTGACCTTCTGCTTCTTGGCGTCCCAGCCGACGACGGGCGCGATCACGCGGTTGTGCGTCTCGGCCCGGCGCAACCCGGTGGCCCAGGCGTCGTACTCGCCGAGGGTGTCGGCCAGCGGGGTGACCTTGCGCAGCGCGCAGCACAGGTCAGGGTCCGACTTGTAGAGGTCCTTGCCGTACTGCTGGTCCTGCTCGGCGACGGTGAGGGAGGTGCTCACGGTGCGCAGGGTGACCGGCAGCGTCGCCTCGACGGCGTCACGGGTGCCGATCGTCTCGACGAAGTGGTAGCCCGTGTCGAGGAAGACGACGTCGATGCCGGGCGCGACCGTCGAGGCCAGGTGCGCGAGGACGGCGTCGCCCATCGAGGAGGTGATGCAGAAGCGCTCGCCGAACGTCGCGACGGCCCACTCGATGATGTTCTCGGCCGGCGCCAGCTCGAGCTCGGCGCCCACGTGGGAGACCAGCTCGCGCAGCTCCTCGGGGGTGCGGCCGTCGGTGTGGGTGCCCTTGAACTCGCGGGCGGCCTGGGTGGACAGGCTCATCGGGCACCTCCTCCGCTGTTGTCGGTCCGGCTGCTGTCGGGTCGGGTGAGGCCGAGGTACTTCACGGAGAAGGCACGCAGGCACGACCGGCACTCCCACCCGTCCTCCAGCGGCCACAGGGTGGTCTCGCCGCAGTAGGGGCAGTGCTGGGCGACCGCGCGCTCACTCACGTCAGACCGCCTCCGCGGCCTTCTCGCCGCGCAGGTGGACCTCGTCGGCCCGGGCGGCCCAGGTCGCGAACGACTCGCCGTCCGTGCGGTYGGCGAGGTACGCCGTCACCACGTTGGTCACGTAGTCGTCCAGGTCGACGCTGGTCACCTTGTGCGCGCGCAGCTTGCGACCGAAGTTGGCCTGCAGGCCCAGCGCGCCGCCGAGGTGCACCTGGAAGCCCTCCACCTGGTTGCCGTCCTCGTCGAGGACGAGCTGCCCCTTGAGGCCTATGTCGGCGACCTGGGTGCGGGCGCAGGCGTTGGGGCAGCCGTTGACGTTGATGGAGATGGGGGTGTCGAGCTCGGGGAAGCGCTTCTCCAGCTCGGTGACGAGCAGGCGGGCGCGCTCCTTGGTGTCGACGATGGCCAGCTTGCAGAACTCGATGCCGGTGCAGGCCATGGTGCTGCGTCGCCAGTTGCTGGGGCGGGCGGTGAGGCCGATCTTCTCCAGGCCGTCGGCGAAGGCCGCGGTGTCGGCCGCGTCCACGCCGAGGACCACCAGCTTCTGGTACGCCGTGAGGCGAGCGCCCAGCGCGCCGTACTGCTCGACGAGATCAGCCAGGGCGGTGAGAGTGGTCCCGTCGATGCGGCCGACCACGGGGGCGGCGCCGACGTAGAACTTGCCGTCCTTCTGCTCGTGGATGCCGATGTGGTCGCCCTGGGAGACCGGGGTCGCGGGGGAGGGGCAGTCGACCAGCTGGCGCTCGAGGTACTCGGTCTCCAGCACCTCGCGGAACTTCTCCACGCCCCAGTCCGCCACCAGGAACTTGAGCCGCGCCTTGGAGCGCAGGCGGCGGTAGCCGTAGTCGCGGAAGATCGACGCGACGCCCTCCCAGGCGTCGGCCACCTCGTCCAACGGGATCCACACGCCCAGCTTCTGGGCGAGCATCGGGTTGGTCGACAGCCCGCCGCCGACCCACAGGTCGAAGCCGGGGCCGTGCTCGGGGTGGACGGTGCCGACGAAGGAGATGTCGTTGACCTCGGGGGCCACGTCGTGGCTGGGATGCCCGGTGAGGGCGGTCTTGAACTTGCGCGGCAGGTTGGAGAACTCGGGGTTGCCGATCGCGCGGGCCTTGATCTCCGCGAGCGCCGAGGAGCCGTCGATGATCTCGTCCTTGGCGATGCCGGCCACCGGCGAGCCCAGGAAGGGGCGCGGCGAGTCGCCGCACGCCTCGATGGTGATGAGGCCGACCGACTCGAGGCGCTCCCAGATGGCCGGGACGCTCTCGACCTCGATCCAGTGGTACTGGATGTTGTTGCGGTCGGTGATGTCGGCGGTGTTGCGCCCGTACGTCGTCGACGTCTCGCCCAGCGCACGCAGCTGCTCGGGGCCGAGCACCTGGCCGTCGGTGCGCACGCGCATCATGAAGAAGCGGTCATCGAGCTCCTCCTCCTCGAGCATGGCGGTCTTGCCGCCGTCGAAGCCGGGGGCGCGCTGCGTGTAGAGCCCCATCCAGCGGAAGCGGCCGCGCAGGTCGGCCGGGTCGATGGAGTCGAAGCCGCGTTTGGAGTAGATGTTCTCGATGCGGGCCCGGACGTTGAGGGGGTTGTCGTCCTTCTTGTTCTGCTCGTTCTTGTTGAGCGGCTCGGAGTAGCCGAGGGCCCACTGGCCCTCGCCGCGCTTGCGGCGGGCGGGCTTGACCGGCGAGCCGGAGGGAGCAGTCGGGGTGCTGGTCACGAGGTCGTGTCCTTCTTCGCTGAGGGCCGCGCGCGACGGTGGGCGCGGATGTGCAGGGGGGCGGCGTGGTTCAGCGGTGCCAACACATCATGCTGCCGGTGCGCCCGAGGTCGACGTGGCGTCGAACCACGAGGAACTGGTGCGTGACAGCAAGACTCATGTCAAGGAGTCTCAAGCCCCGGACACCCTCACCACAAGACGAAATCTCATCATGAGAGACGAGCCTCCACATAGTGAGACGGCATGGGCGGTTCCACGCGGGATCGCGGGTCAGGTGCGGCCCACGTCACACTCCGTCGAGCACGCGGACACGGGGCGGCCCGGCGTCGTCGGGCCCTCTAGGCTGTGCCACATGACGGACTCCCTCATCAGCAGCGCGTACACCCAGGCCCTCGAGGTGATCGGCGCCGTCGAGCCGCGGATCGCCGACGCGACGCGCCAGGAGCTGGCCGACCAGCGAGGTTCGCTCAAGCTCATCGCCTCGGAGAACTACGCCTCGCCGGCGGTGCTGCTCACCATGGGCACCTGGCTCTCCGACAAGTACGCCGAGGGCACCGTCGGGCACCGCTTCTACGCCGGCTGCCAGAACGTCGACACCGTCGAGTCGCTGGCCGCCGAGCACGCGCGCGAGCTGTTCGGCGCGCCGTACGCCTATGTCCAGCCGCACTCGGGCATCGACGCCAACCTGGTCGCCTTCTGGTCGATCCTGGCCAACCGTGTGGAGACGCCCGCGCTGCAGAAGCTGCAGGCCAAGAACGTCAACGAGCTGTCCGAGGCCGACTGGGAGACGCTGCGCCACGAGCTGGGCAACCAGCGGCTGCTGGGCATGAGCCTGGACGCCGGCGGCCACCTGACCCACGGGTTCCGCCCCAACATCAGCGGCAAGATGTTCCACCAGCAGCAGTACGGCACCGACCCGGAGACGGGCCTGCTGGACTACGACGCCGTCGCCGCCAAGGCGCGCGAGTTCAAGCCGCTCGTGCTGGTGGCCGGCTACTCGGCGTACCCCCGTCGCGTGAACTTCGCGACGATGCGCGAGATCGCCGACGAGGTCGGCGCCGTGCTGATGGTCGACATGGCGCACTTCGCCGGTCTGGTGGCCGGCAAGGTCTTCACGGGCGACGAGGACCCCGTCCCGCACGCGCACATCACCACCACCACGACCCACAAGTCCCTGCGCGGCCCTCGCGGCGGGATGGTGCTGGCCCAGGAGGAGTTCGCCGCCGACGTCGACCGCGGCTGCCCGATGGTGCTCGGTGGCCCGCTGTCGCACGTCATGGCCGCCAAGGCGGTCGCCTTCGCCGAGGCCCGCCAGAGCTCGTTCCGCGCCTACGCCCAGCAGATCGCCGACAACGCCCAGTCCCTGGCCGACGGCTTCCTCAAGCGCGACGCCCGTCTGGTCACCGGCGGCACCGACAACCACCTCGTCCTGCTCGACGTGTCGGGCTTCGGCCTGACCGGGCGCCAGGCCGAGTCGGCGCTGCTCGACGCCGGCGTCGTCACCAACCGCAACTCGATCCCGGGCGACCCCAACGGGGCCTGGTACACCTCCGGCATCCGCCTCGGCACCCCGGCGCTCACCACCCGCGGCTTCGGCCACGACGAGTTCGACACGGTGGCCGAGCTCATCGTCGACGTGCTCAGCAACACCGAGGCCGGCACCACCAAGGCCGGTGGCCCGTCCAAGGCGTCGTACGTCCTCGGCGACGGCGTGGCCGAGCGGACCAAGGCCGCGAGCGGCGAGATGCTCGACAAGCACCCGCTCTACCCCGGGCTGRTCCTCGGCTGAGCACCGGAGGTCGCGTCAGCGGCGCCAGCGGTAGGCGACCTGCGGGCGACCGCCGCCGCCGTACCGGGGTGAGCGCTCCACCTGGCCCTGGTCGGCGAGGTGCTCGAGGTAGCGCCGGGCGGTGACCCGCGAGGCGCCGACCACGGCGCCGACCTCGGTCGCCGACAGGCCCTCCGATGCGTCCGGGTCGCGCAGCGCCTCGGTGATCTGGCGCAGCGTCTCGCGACCGAGGCCCTTGGGCAGCTCCGCGGCACCGGATCGGGTGCGCAGGGCGCCGAAGACCTGGTCGACCTCGTCCTGCACGACGTCGTCGTCGATGCCCGCCAGCTGCGCCCGGTACGCGGCGTAGTGCTCCAGCTTGGAGCGGAACATGGCGTACGAGAACGGCTTAAGCAGGTAGAGCACGACACCCTGGGTGACCGCGCGGCGAACGACCTCGGTGTCCCGCGCCGACGTCACGGCGATCACGTCGCACAGGTGTCCGGCGGCGCGCAGCCGGTGGAGCAGGGCCAGGCCGTGGCCGTCGGGGAGGTGCATGTCGAGCAGCACCAGATCGACCGCGGAGTCCTGGCCGAGGTGTCGCAACGCCTCCGCGGCCGACCGCACCACGCCGGCGAGCTCGAAGCCGTCCACCCGGCGGACGTACTCGGCGTGTGCCTCCGCGGCCAGCTCCTCGTCCTCCACCACGAGCACGCGGACGTCGGCGCTCACCGGGTCGCCCCGGGGTGGTCAGCGGGGTGGGCTGCGGGGTGGGCTCCGGGCAKGGTGACGGTGAACCTCGCGCCGCCGAGGTCGGAGGCCTCGACCTCGACCGACCCGCCGTGCAGGCGCGCGACCTGGCCGACGAGGGCGAGGCCGATGCCGCGACCACCGCTGGCCTTGGACGACCAGCCGCGTTCGAGGACCCGCTCCGCGTCCTCGGTCCGGACGCCGGTCCCGCTGTCCTCCACGACGACGGTGACACCCTCGGCGTCGCCCTCCACGTGCACCAGGATCCGGCGCTCCGACTGCTCGCTGACGGCGTCCATCGCGTTGTCGACGAGGTTGCCCAGGACGGTGACCAGCTCGCGCGGTCGCACGGTGAGCTCGTCGGCGACCACCTCGCCGTCCACCACGAGGTCGATGCCCCGCTCGGCGGCCTCGGCGGTCTTGCCCAGGAGCAGTGCGGCGAGCACCGGCTCCTGGACCGCGCCGACGACCTGGTCGGCGAGCTCCTGGGCGAAGCGCAGCTCCTCGGTGGCGAAGTCGACGGCCCGCTCGGAGCGGCCCATCTCGATGAGGGAGACCACGGTGTGCAGGCGGTTGGCGGCCTCGTGGTTCTGGGCGCGCAGCGACTCGGTGAGCCCGCGGACCACGTCGAGCTCCCCGGTCACCGACTGGAGCTCCGTGCGGTCGCGCAGGGTCACCACGGCGCCCACCTCGTCGCCCTCCCAGAAGGCGGGGGCCGAGCTGATCAGCAGGACGTGCTCGCCGAGGACGTAGATCGTGTCCGGCTGGGGGGAGTCGCTGGCCGCCGCGGCGACCAGTCCCGGCGGCAGCCCGAGGTCCGCGAGCGACTGCCCCACGACGTCCTCGGGCAGCTCCAGGAGCCGGCGGGCCTCGTCGTTGACGAGCTGCACCTGACCCCGGGTGTCCACCAGCACGAGTCCCTCGCGCACGGCGGCGAGCACGGCCCGGTAGTACTCGTACATCCGGGTGATCTCCCGCTCGCCGAGGCCGTGCGTCTGGCGCCGCAGCCGCCGGCTGATCAGCCACGCGCCGCACAGGCCGACCGCGAGCGCGCCGAGACCCGCGACCAGGATCCCTGGCAGGTCGTGCCGCAGCTGCTCGTCGACCCGGGTGAGGGTGATGCCGACGGACACGAGCGCGACGACCCGGCCGTCGTCGAGGACCGGGACGACGGAGCGGATCGAGCGCCCCAGCGTGCCGACGTACTCCTGGGTGAAGACCTCACCGCGCGGTGCGCCGCCGAGGTCTCCCACGAACTTCTTGCCGATGAGCGACGTCGTCGGGTGGGTGTAGCGCCGCCGGTCCAGGCCCATGATCACGACGAAGTCCACCGCGGTGTCGGCGCGCACCGCCTCGGCGAAGGGCTGCAGCGTCGCGGTGGGGTCCGGGGTGTCGAGCGCCTCGGTCACGGCGGGGGAGTCGGCGACCGCGACCGCCACCGTCACGGCCTCGTCGCGCGCCGAGTCGCGGGTGTCGCGGCGGGCGTCGAGGGCCGCGAGGGCAGTTGCGGTGACCACCAGGACGAGCACGACCAGCACCTGGAGCAGCAGGATCTGGCGAGCGACCGGGCTCTCCCGACGTAGCGCCGCGGAGGGGGGCATGCGGGCATTGTGCCGCACTGCTCGCCGGGTACGACCGCGTACCGACGCCGTGCATCGCGCCCGCGTGAACTCAACGACCACAAGGGTGACGGCCGTCACAAGGCGCCACAGGATGTGGCGCAGGGCACAGGCCCGCACTCATCCAGCAGCACGTAGTCGGAGGAACCATGAGCACGACCACCCAAGGGACGACGGTCAAGCGCGACCGCACCCACTACCTGTACATCGCGGTGATCGTCGCCGTGGTCCTGGGGGCCGTCGTCGGCCTCGTCTTTCCCGAGTTCGCCGTGGGCCTGAAGTGGATCGGAACCACGTTCGTGGCCCTCATCAAGATGATGATCCAGCCGGTCATCTTCTGCACCCTGGTGCTGGGCGTCGGGTCCGTGCGCAGTGCGGCCAGCGTCGGCAAGGTCGGTGGCCTCGCGCTCGCCTACTTCCTGATCATGTCGACCGTCGCCCTCGGCATCGGCATGCTCGTCGGCAACCTCATCGACCCGGGCGAGGGCCTCAACCTCTCCGACGACGTGGCGGGTGTCGGCCAGGAGCAGGCCGCGGCGGCRCACGGCTCGACCACCGAGTTCATCACCGGCATCGTCCCCGACTCGATGCTGTCGGCGCTGACCTCGGGTGAGGTGCTCCAGACCCTCCTGGTCGCGCTGCTCGTCGGGTTCGCGCTGCAGTCGATGGGTCGCGCCGGCCGGCCGATCCTCACCGGCATCGGTCACCTCCAGCGCCTGGTCTTCCGGGTGCTGTCGATGATCATGTGGGCCGCCCCGGTCGGTGCCTTCGCCGCCATCGCGGCCGTCGTCGGCGAGACCGGGGTGGACGCGCTCAAGAGCCTCGCGACCATCATGGTGGCCTTCTACATCACGTGCTTCCTGTTCGTGTTCCTCGTGCTCGGCACCATCCTCAAGCTGGTCACCGGCGTCAACATCCTCAGCCTCTTCAAGTACCTCGGCCGCGAGTTCCTGTTGATCGTCTCCACCTCCTCCTCCGAGTCGGCGCTGCCGCGCCTCATCGCGAAGATGAACCACGCCGGCGTCGCGAAGACCACCGTGGGCGTCGTCGTCCCGACCGGCTACTCGTTCAACCTCGACGGCACCGCGATCTACCTGACGATGGCCTCGATCTTCATCGCCGACGCGCTCGACAAGCCGCTCAGCATCGGCGAGCAGCTCTCGCTCCTGCTGTTCATGATCATCGCCTCCAAGGGCGCCGCCGGTGTCACCGGCGCCGGCCTGGCCACCCTGGCCGGCGGCCTGTCCTCGCACCGCCCCGAGCTGCTCGACGGCGTCGGCCTCATCGTCGGCATCGACCGCTTCATGTCCGAGGCCCGCGCGGTGACCAACTTCGCCGGCAACTCGGTGGCGACGATCCTGATCGGTCAGTGGACCGACACCCTCGACCGCCCCCAGCTCGACCGGGTGCTGGCCGGGGAGGACCCCTTCGACGAGACCACGATGGTCGACGACCACGACACGGACGCCTACGAGCCCGAGCCGGCGCCCGCAGCCCGGTAGCCCCGCACCACGCAGCACCCGGACGCGCAGGGACCGCCGGTCAACCGGTGGTCCCTGCGCTCCGTGGACACGCGGACCTTGCGTGCCGGGCGAGGGACACTCAGGCGGCGACGGGCCAGGCGCGGCGGTCCAATGTCCGCGCGTCCACGCCGACCGCGCGGACGAGCACGGCGCGCACCCACTCGGGTCGGAACATCACGTCCTCCCAGGTGAAGCGCAGCACGGTCCACCCGTCGGCGACCAGCAGCGTGTAGCGCCGGACGTCCTTGCGGAACCCGGCCCGGTTCCCGTGCCACTCGAAGGACTCGCACTCGACCACGAGGCGCCGATCGACGTCCACCAGGTCGGGGCGCGCCCAGCACGTGGGCGACGAGATGACGACCTGCGGTTCGACACGGTGCCCCGGCACCGTGTGGCAGATCGCGCGAGTGACGGACTCGAAGGGGTTGGCGGCATCGGCGCGGGCCTCCAGCCCGATGCGCCGAGCCTCCGCCTGGCCTCGTCCCACCACCGCTGCCGCGGCGCGCCGGAGGGTCGCCAGCTCGCCGTGGCGCAGCGCCGAGTCCGCGATCACCAGTGCTTCGTCGTCGGGCAGCAGCCGCAGGCACTGGGTCAGGGTCAGCTCACGACTGGTTGCTCCGTCGGCGATGTCGTCGACGACCAGGTCGCCGCGGTGGACGACCACCTGGTCGCGCCACTTGGCGGGGATGTTGCGCTTGCGGGGGAAGATCACGTGCGGCTTCTCGGGTACTGCCTTCACCTCCCACCCGTGGTGGAGCGCGGCACTGGTGAGCCCGAGCACACCGTTGGCGCCGTGGGCCACCCTCGCCGCGGCGTCCACGGTCGGCAGCGCGTAGCGACCGTGCCCCGCCCGGGTGATGGTCCCGTGCTCCAGCGCACGATCGACCTCGGTCCGGCTCGTCGCCCGGATCAGCGCGGCACGGGTCGAGAGCCCTCCCGAGCGCTCGATCGCGGTGACCACGTCCACCGGGTCAGCATGCTCGGTGTCGCGGGACCTCCGTGCGCGTCATCCACAGGCGCGGAGACGCGCGGACCATGGTCACCTGGTCGGCGAGCGCCCCGGGGCGAGGTCCGGGTCGGAGGCGACCAATGTCCGCGTGTCTGCGCCGCCGCACGGCGACACCGCGAGCGTCAGGCGCCGACGGAGCGGTAGAAGTCGAGCGTCCGGCCGGCGATCGCACCCCAGCTGAAGGCCTCCTGCGCGCGGGCCCGGCCGGCGACGCCGTACGCACGGGCGCGCCCGGGGTCGCTCACGGCGTCGTTGAGCGCCGCCGCCAGGTCGGCGACGTACTGCTCGGGGGCGAGCGGGGTCCCGGTGCCGTCGGTGGCCTGCTCGATCGGCACGAGCCACCCGGTCTCCCCATGCCGCACCACCTCGGGGATGCCTCCCGTCGCGGTCGCGACCACCGCGGTCTCGCACGCCATGGCCTCGAGGTTGACGATGCCGAGCGGCTCGTAGATCGACGGGCAGGCGAAGACGGTCGCCTGGCTCAGCAGGGCGACGACGTCGGCGCGGGGGAGCATCTCCTCGATCCAGACGACGCCGTCGCGTCCGGCCGCGAGGCCGTCGACGAGGCTGCGCACCTCGGCGGCGATCTCGGGAGTGTCCGGGGCGCCGGCGCACAGGATCAGCTGGACGTCCGGCGGCAGCTCGGCCACCGCCCGCAGGAACAGCGGGAGGCCCTTCTGCCGGGTGATCCGGCCGACGAAGATCACGCTGCGCCGGTCGGGGTCCACCCCGAGCGCGCGGACCCGGTCGGCGTCGGAGACCGGGGACCACAGGTCGGTGTCGATGCCGTTGTGGATCACCGTCACCTTGGCGGGGTCGACGTCGGGATAGCTGCGCAGGACGTCGTCGCGCATGGCGGCGCTGACCGCGATGATGCCGGCGGCACCGTCGTACGCCGTCCGCTCCACCCAGCTGGACAACGCGTAGCCGCCGCCGAGCTGCTCGGCCTTCCACGGCCGCATCGGCTCCAGGGAGTGGGCGCTGACCACGTGCGGGATGCCGTGCATGAGGCCGGCGAGGTGCCCGGCCATGTTGGCGTACCAGGTGTGCGAGTGCACGAGGTCCGCGCCGGCGCAGTCGTCGACCATGGCCAGGTCGACGCCCAGGGTCTTGATGGCGCCGTTGGCCGCCGCGAGCGAGGAGGGCTCGGCGTACGCCGTCGTGCCGGCCTCGTCGCGCGGCGCACCGAAGCAGCGCACCTGCGTGTCGACCCCCGGCTGCGCCCGGAGGGCGCGGACCAGCTCGGCCACGTGGACGCCGGCACCGCCGTAGACCTCGGGCGGGTACTCCTTGCTCAGCACGTCGATTCGCATGAGCGGGAACTTACTCCGGCGTTTGGGTCGACCGCGCCGTCCGTGCCCCACTAGTTTCGGGGCATGAGTGCCACACCCGCCCGCAAGAAGATCCTCGCCATCGTCCTTGCCGGCGGTGAGGGCAAGCGGCTGATGCCGCTCACCGCGGACCGTGCCAAGCCGGCGGTGCCGTTCGGTGGCATCTACCGCCTCATCGACTTCGCCCTGTCCAACGTCGTCAACTCCGGCTACCTCAAGGTCGTCGTGCTGACGCAGTACAAGTCGCACAGCCTCGACCGGCACGTGACGACGACGTGGCGGATGTCCAACCTGCTCGGCAACTACGTGACACCGGTCCCGGCCCAGCAGCGCGTGGGCAAGCGGTGGTACCTCGGCAGCGCCGACGCGATCTACCAGTCGCTCAACCTGCTCACCGACGAGCAGCCGGACATCGTGGTCGTCGTCGGAGCCGACCACGTCTACCGGATGGACTTCTCCCAGATGGTGGCCGACCACGTCGAGTCGGGCGCCGGCTGCACGGTGGCCGCGATCCGCCAGCCGATCGGGCTGGCCGACCAGTTCGGCGTCATCGACGTCGACCCCACCAACCCGCAGCGCATCCGCGCGTTCCTGGAGAAGCCCACCGACCCCGTCGGCCTGCCCGACTCGCCGGACGAGGTGCTGGCGAGCATGGGCAACTACGTCTTCACCGCCGACGCCCTGCGGGACGCGGTCACACGCGACGCCGAGCTCGAGCAGTCCAAGCACGACATGGGCGGCGACATCGTGCCGTGGTTCGTCGACACGTCCGAGTCCTCGGTCTACGACTACAAGGACAACACGGTGCCCGGCTCGACCGACCGCGACCGCGGCTACTGGCGCGACGTGGGGACGATGCGCTCCTACTACGAGGCCCACATGGACCTGGTGTCGCCCCTGCCGGTCTTCAACCTCTACAACTCGGCCTGGCCGATCTACACCAGCTACGGTCCGCACCCGCCGGCCAAGCTGGTCTCCGGAGCCAGCGGCGGTGGCCCGTCGACGTTCAACTCGATCCTGTCTCCCGGCGTGGTGGTGAGCGGCGGCACCGTCAACCAGTCGGTGCTCTCGCCCGCGGTCTGGGTCAAGGACGGCGCCGAGGTGTCCGACTCCGTGCTCATGGACGGTGTCCATGTCGGCGAGGGCGCGATCGTGCGCAACGCCATCCTCGACAAGGGCGTCATCGTGCCGCCGGGCGTCCGGATCGGGGTGGACGCCGACGAGGACCGGGCGCGCGGGTTCGTCGTCGAGGACGGTCTCACCGTGCTGGCCAAGCAGCAGCGCATCGACGAGGCCTAGCGGCGACGCTCAACCGAGGGCGCGGCGTCGCTCGCGCAGGTGCGCGAGCTCCACGTCGTTGCGGCACGCCGCGATGGCCTGGTCGTACGCCGCCCGCGCAGCCACCGCGTCGCCCTGCCG